>NZ_JBALMO010000283.1:0-6613 GCF_036963345.1 Bacillus sp. JJ722 | reverse complement strand
TTCTAATATAGTTTCAAATGATAAAGTTTCATCCGATATTATATCTTCATGAAGTGAAGCTACGCCGAGATCCGCTTTTTCTTTTTTTACATCTTCTAAAACTTCGTCGGCATCTTTTTGCATAATAACAATATCGTGGTTTGGGTATTTCTCCTTGAAGGCTATTAAAACTTCAGGTAGAACACTAGCTATCAAATCAGCTGTTGAGGAAATTTTTACGCTTTTTTGTTCATTTAAGTGTTTGTTTTTTATCTTCTTTTCCAATTCATGAAACCTTACAAGTAAATCAGCTGCTATTGCTATAATTTCTTTCCCCTCGTCTGTCAGCACAGTTCCATTTTTATTACGATTAAACAATTTTACATCATATTCATTTTCGAAATTAGCTAAAGCCTTACTAATAGCTGCTTGTGATATATGCATGTTTTTTGCAGCTTCAGATATATATCCAGTCTTTGCGATCTCTACTAAATATTGGAGTTGCTCTATTTTCATAAATTCACCTCATAAATCTTTATATAACTATTAGTTGTACATCGGTAACAAATATTCGTTTTACATAAGTATTAGTCATCTTCATAATAAGTGATATCACTAATAATTAACAGAATAATATTTATTTTCTGAATATATAAGTGATCAATGGAGGTGAGTAAATATAATTTTTGTTCAAACTAGAAAATGATTTTATAATATGTTGAATCAAGTTTAACAGGTCACAATGAAAGGAGAGAAAATGCGAGATGATAGAATCGAACTTTTCAGCTTACTCTGTAAAAGCGAGTGCTATATTGGACGAACTGAAAGCTTGCGGAATTACCCACGTTGTGACGGTTCCTGATTATGTACAGTTATCTGTTCATAGATTTTTAGAACAGGGTTATCTTCCTGAGGTTTCGGTGGTTCCTTGTTCTACGGAAGATGAAGCTATTGTCATTGCTGCGGGTTTGTATATCGGTGGGAAAGTGCCAGTTGTGATTATACAAAATCAAGGGCTATATGCTTGTGTGAACAACTTACGAGGGATGGGCCTTGATTCGAATGTGCCGATTTTCATGATGATTGGACAGTTCGGACGAGAATTCAGCAACTTAGGAAAGGATACTAGAGATTCATCTCGTCGTGTCGTACGAATTCTGGAACCCTTATTGGACATGCTTGAGGTTCCATACTTATGTCTAGAGGGACCAGAAGACATCGGCAATATCCAAAAAGCTTTTGAGATTTCCCGCAAACACCAATCGCCAGCTGCATTGTTGATTGGTGCACACACTGCTTGGGATTAGTAGTAGTAAAAATACAAGAGAGGAGACTATGTTATGGGAATGTTCAGTAAAGACGCGGTAAAAGTAATCGCTGACCATAGAGCTGATTCAATTGTTGTTAGTACGATGACGGCGATGTTCTATTTACACGAAATTTCTCCAAGTCCACTTAACATTGATTCAGTTCCTTTAATGGGCGGAGCCTCTGGATTAGGTTTAGGACTAGCTCTTTCACAACCAGATCGAAAGGTATTGGTGTTAGATGGCGATGGAAGCTTGCTAATGCAGTTAGGTTCTTTGGCAACAATCGCAGGTGCTAAAGCAAAGAATTTTTTTCATTTTGTTTTTGAGAACGGCGTGTGGTTTGAGGAACTAAGTAATTTGTCAATTCCTGCAGAAGGAAGATTAGATTTTAAAGGGATGGCTAAAGCTGCTGGATACGCAGCTGCGTATTCATTTAAGGATTTAGAACAGCTTAAGGAAGGGCTTAGTAGTGTATTTAATGGACCTGCTCCAGCATTTATTCATCTTGATATTAATGTAACAAATTCAAACCGAGTTTTTTCAAAAGAAAACATTCAAAGAGAGATACCGGATTTTCAATTTATGAGAATGGGTATGCAGGTGCGAAAGCTCAAAGAAGAATTATGTAAGTAATTTCTATAATAAATACTATTTTTAAAGGAGTGGAGTAAATGAATAATAAGCGAGTTGGATTTATCGGATTAGGAAAAATTGGTTTTCCGATAGCGTTGAATATTGGGAAAGCAGGATTTGATTTGACTGCATATGATGCACTTCCGCGTCCTGAATATGTAAAGCAGCTTCGAGAAATAGGAGGGCGAGTTGTAACTTCTATCAAGGAAGTAGCAAATCATTGTGATGTATTAATTACAGTTCTACCTAACTCAACAATTGTGGAGGATGTATTGTTAAGTGAAGAATTAGTATCTGTAATAAAACCTGAAATGATATGTGTAGATATATCATCTGGTTTCCCTGATGATACGAAACGTATCGCACGGGTATTGGAATCCCATGGTGTTCATATGGTGGATGCACCGATTTGTAACGGAGGTGTGCCAGGAGCATATTTAAGAGATATTAAGTTGTGTGTTGGAGGTGATCAAGAAATATTTGAGAGCGTAGAGCCGATTCTAAGTGCAGCAGCTAAGGAAGTAAAGCATGTTGGAGAACTTGGTATGGGGCATTCTATTAAGGCAATTAGTAATTATTTGATCTTTGCGTCCACGTCTGTTATATCTGAGGCACTGGCTTTAGGAACTGCTTGTAAATTTGACTCCTCATACCTGATCAATGAACTGAAAACTTGTGCAGCAAGTAAATTCTTAAACCTTAACATGGCACAAATGATATTAAGCGATTCCAAATCAGAGGCAAACTTTCGTGCAGACTTAGCAGCTAAGGATCTTCGCTATGCGTCACAATTGGCTAGTAATAGAGGTATATTAAGCATCATGGGTAATGCGGCTCATGAGCTTTATCAAATTTCGGTTCAGAATGGTTATGGTAGTGAGGAGGCTATACGTGCACCGTATTCTATGTTGCAAAAACTTGAAAAATCTACCGTTTAATCGATGAATTTGTTTTCAATATTATTATGATGGCGTTTACAAACTCTATAACGCATGTAAGGTATGAATTGGTGGTTACTATAGCTACACAAAGGTTCACAAAAGCTTGGGGAATGGGTTTTTGATAGACGATAAAATCGTTCCCCGTTGTTTTTGGTGTGAGTTGGTTGAAGAAAATATTGTTCAAATGATTTTAATCGCTACAGCCANNAACATATATTATAATTTCTGAACTTCCAAAAATCATAATGTGAAATTATTATAAATGTAAATATTTTTAATAATACTGATATTTAAGGAAGGGAGCAGCTTTGGATAAAAAGTTAATTATATCAACCCAGGTATGATAACGCTTACAAATGGTGTAAACAAAGGATAACTAGATTTATAAAAGTTGCATTATAAGCTGTAGATTTTGAATAGTAAAACTTGAAAAAGATCGTCATACTTTGATTGCGTTTTTCTTTATCTCTGAATCATTAATCAAATTGTAGAAGGGAGTTAGAAGTTTGAAAAAACCATGGCATGCCTTTTATCCGAAAACGATACCGTTTGAATTAGAAATACCTGCTTGCTCTATCTATCACTTATTGGAGCGTTCTACTCAAGACTTTCCAGATCATACAGCCATCATCGAAAGAGATATGGAGATGACTTATACTGAATTGAAGCGTACTGTCGATCGATTTGCTGCTGCTTTACATAGACGTGGCTTTAAGAAGGGCGATCGATTTGGCATAATGCTTTTTAATTGCAAAGAATATTTAATTGCTTATTTTGGTGTTCAGCGACTGGGTGGGATTGTGGTTCAACTGAATCCCATGTATCAAGAATATGAATTGAATTTTATGCTGAGTGATGCTGAACCCTTGTGGTTACTGTGTGAAAGTAGTCAGGTTGAGAAATTAGAACGTACTAATTATACTAGTAATCTTACAATTATCACCATTGATAGAGTTAATAATGGATATGCATATTTAAACAATTGGATTGAAGAAGAGAGTGATTCTCTTCCCCCATTGCAAATCAATAGTCGAGAAGATATTGCGTTTCTTCAATATACAGGTGGAACAACTGG
Source organism: Bacillus sp. JJ722 (assembly GCF_036963345.1). Lineage (NCBI taxonomy): Bacteria > Bacillati > Bacillota > Bacilli > Caryophanales > Bacillaceae > Bacillus > Bacillus sp. JJ722. The sequence goes on along the minus strand of NZ_JBALMO010000283.1, from coordinate 2,675 downwards.
TATACCAAAAGGCGTTATGATTACCCACTACAATTCATTAGCCACCACTTATCATACGTATATCACAGATGAAGGAGCTCTTCAACGTCCAGGTGAAAGATATTTAGGTGTTTTCCCAATGTTTCATGGCGCCGGTTTACAAGTTATGTTATCCGCAATATTCAATGCAGGTTCTTATATCGCCATCAGTCATTTACGTCTGCATGATGCACTTTTCCTAATCCGAAAATATCAGCCATCTCATATTTCAGCGCCACCTACTGTCTTTGTTGGATTGTTAAATCATCTTGATTTTAAAGAAGATGACTTGAAATGTTTGAAAGTATGTAGATCGGGTGCTGCCCCAATTCCTTTAGAGGTGTTACAAGATTTCGAAAAAAAATCGGGAGTGCAAATCTCTGAAGCATACGGATTGACGGAATCTAATGCCATTACTGTTCGTACACTTTTGAATGGGGTTAGAAAAAACGGGTGTGTAGGCATACCTGTCCCAAATTCAGATATCAAAATCGTGGATCTTGAAACAGGTTTACAAGAAATGCCAATAGGAGAAGCAGGTGAGATTCTCTTAAAGGGTCCACAGATTATGAAAGGTTACTGGAAAAATCCAGAAGAGACAGCTCGTACGTTACGAAATGGATGGCTGCATACAGGTGATATAGGCACATTAGATGAAAATGGTTTTTTGAGTATTGTCGGAAGAAAGAAGGAAATGATTATTGCAGGAGGATACAATATCTATCCTAACGAAATTGATGAAATCCTGTATCAACATCCTGCCGTTGCCGAAGCATGTACATTTGGAATTCCAGACAATTATCGTGGAGAAACGGTCAAAGTTGCCATCGTTGTTAAGAAGCAGTATTCACTAACAGAAGTAGATATTATTGATTGGTGCAGAGAAAGATTGGCTAAATATAAAGTACCGAAACAGGTAGAATTCAGAAAGCAATTGCCGAAATCAGCAGTAGGTAAAATTTTGCGCCGTGCGTTGGTTGAAGAGCATCATAAACAAATAAAAGATATGAAAGTCATAACCAAAAAGACTGAATATTAAAATAACTAGAAGGGGGATATTATATATGTCAAAGACTGCTTATAGTTCTAAACCAGGAACGTTTAATCTATTTAGAATAAAAAGGCCTTTCTATACGGAAGAGCATGAAATGTTCCGAACTTCTTTACGTCAGTTTATCGAAAAAGAGATTTTTCCTAATTTTGAAGAGTGGGAGGAAAAAGAGTTTACTCCGCGTGAACTCTTTACCAAAATGGGTGAGCAAGGTTTTCTAGCTACACAAGTAGATCCTGCGTATGGTGGTCTTGGACTCGATTTCGGTTTTAATTTAATTCTTGGTGAAGAGGCGAATCGTATTGGAGGTGGGATTTGTGGGGCATCCATGCATAGCACGATTACAGTACCTTATCTTGAAAAGTACGGTACAGAAGAACAAAAGCAAAAGTATTTACCGAAATTTGTAAGTGGCGAGATGATGACGGGTGTTGCGATGACAGAACCTGGAACAGGCTCAGATTTAGCTAGCATACAAACAACAGCTGTAAGAGACGAAGACTTCTACGTTATTAATGGTCAGAAAACCTTTATATCTAATGGAATTAACGCTGAAGTGTTCTTTGTTGTCGTTAAAACGGACCCACACGCAACTCCAGCTCATAAAGGTGTAAGTGTCATTATGGTTGAAAAAGGTACACCAGGTTTTTCGAATGGTCGTAAATTAAAGAAATTAGGGCAGCGCTCATGGGATACGGCAGAACTTGTTTTTGAAGATGTTCGTGTACCAGTATCTAACTTACTGGGAGAAGAAGGAAAAGGGTTTGTCATTCTAATGGATAAATTGCAACAGGAAAGACTCATTGCTTCGAACTCTGCATGTATAGTTGCGGAAGAAATCTTAAAGTCAACCATTGACTATGTTAAACAAAGACAAGCATTCGGAAAACCAATCAGTTCTTTCCAAAACACCCAGTTTAAAATAGCAGAAATGGCTACGGAATTATCTTTAGCTCGTAGCTTTTTAGATAATCTTATTCCCCGATTTATGAAAGGGGAGAAGGTCGATACACAGGTGTCTATGGCAAAAAGTTATATACCTGAAATGACTAAACGTATGGCTTCTCGTTGTCTACAACTTCATGGTGGATACGGTTTTATGGAAGAATACCCTATTGCCCGCCGTTATCGAGATACAACCGTTTTGACAATTGGAGGTGGAACGACTGAAATTATGAAAAATATTATTGCGAAAAACCTTGGGCTGTAATGAGAGTCTTTTTAAAGAAGTATTATCGTATTCATTTTCACAAATGTCAATCGAGGAACATGGTCAGATTGTATAGGGGCAACCGACATGCTTTTCATTGTTATAGCAGGTCTGAGTATTAGCCGGTTTGGGTCGATTCTTCATTGCTGTTTATAAAACATACCTTTTAATTTCTGAACTTTTAAAAATCATAAACTCAAATTATTATAAATGTAAGGGTTGATAATAATTAGAATATTATGAAAGTTATTCGAAAAGGAGGGAGAATATTTAAGTAAAAAAGCAAAAGTAATCGGAATAAATATGATACCGTTTACAAAACCTGGATCACATGAGCCGTATGAGTTTATGGCTGATGTAGAAAGGGCATCCAATTGGAGCAACTGGATTAGCTCA
>NZ_JBALMO010000282.1:0-1566 GCF_036963345.1 Bacillus sp. JJ722 | reverse complement strand
GTATAACATTACTTTCATATTTGTCACAACCTTTTTTGAAAAAAATTAAAATAAATGAAAACAAATACTCCAAATAATCATTGAAACCCTTGGTATTATTGAATTTCTACCAAACTAAAAAAATGTTACAGTTTAAAAAATCCACACTTGTTATAGCACAGATTGTGTATTAATACAGATATTTTTCAACAAAAAAAACTTCTCTCCTGCTTGGTGAGAAGTTCCTGAGCTTCATTCATTTACTTGAATTTTTCTTATTACTAGCCATGTTAAATACAAAGTAATAATTGCAGCACTGTAAGTTGCGATTGTTAAATCTTTTTTGATTAACATCGACATAAATGGAGGTCCTGCAGCCACACCAATAAATCTTGCAGAACTATAAAAAGATGTTATGAGTCCCCTCTGTGATTTCTCAATATTTTCTGTGATCAGCGCATCTAAAGTCGGTAAGATGCTCCCGATTGCGATACCGTTTAAACTAATAATAGTTAACAATAAGAAAAGGGAATCATATTCTTTAAAAAAGGTAAGTGTGACCGCCTGAAGAAGCAACCCTGCTATAATAATTTTTTTCATTATTTGCTTGTTTCCTTTGATCAGCTTTCCACTTACAAGAGATGAGATACATAAGAAAAGCAACGGGATTGCTAATACAAGTCCTTTTTTAACACCTTTCAAGTGAAATTGTGTTTCTAAATGACTTGATAAAAACACCTGCAGAGAAAACAAAATAAACATAACGAAACCACCCACTATGAATAAGGTGTATAACCATCTACCTTCTTTATGAAATATTTTCTTAGCATTGGCTAAGAACTTATTCATTGGAATAGATGTTATTTTTTTCTTTGGTGTTTTTACAAAGATACAAATAAGAATTAATGATATTAAACTAAAAAGAGAAATTAAATAAAATGGCAGATACCAAACAATTGAAGCAAAAACCGCTCCTAATACCGGACTGAGAACTTTGCCGAATGTATTAGATGTTTCGATTATTCCTAAAGCAGAGCTTGCATCGTCATCATTCCTATATAGATCACCAATCAATGGCAAAACAATCGGAGCTGCTCCCGAGGCACCTATCCCTTGTAGAATCCGCCCAAAAATAATCATCCAATATGGATCCTCCATTTTCGAAGCAGCAATCCCAGAAATTAATCCTCCAATCAATACAATTGCTAAACTTGGCAAAATGATTTTCTTTCTGCCAAATTTATCAGAAAGAAATCCTGCAATCGGTATTAGCAATATAGAAGCAATAGAATAGCAAGTAATGAGTAGACTTGATTTAAACGCGGATATTCGTAATTGTTGTTCAATTAACGGTAGCGCTGGAATTAACATACTATTTCCTAAAGTCATAACCAGTGGAATAGATGCCATACTTACTAAGCACCACTTACTAACTGTTTGATTTGATTGTTTCATTCCTCCTCAATTCCCTTTCTGCATTCAATTCATTTGTTAATATGTCCTTGTTGAAACTTTTTATATATGTTTTTTCAGTTTGGATAAAAATGCAAAAAGGGGCTGTCCGAAAAGTGATTTTCAATCACTTTT
>NZ_JBALMO010000281.1:0-1105 GCF_036963345.1 Bacillus sp. JJ722 | reverse complement strand
ATGTTATTCCAATGTGAATAGCATCCTTTTGTGTACACGAGTACTACTTCCAAGCTATATAATTAATAATTAATAAAATGATCAGATAACCAATAAGTATATAGATACCAAAGAGTTGAATAACATAGTGAACTAATGCAAGTAGTCCTATAATAAACATTGCCGCTAACATTTTCAAAGTATCGGGTTTAACATTTTCAAAAGCTAGAGTAAAAGGTAAGGCATTTACTAGTATTTTAAAAGAAACAATCGTAAGTAAAGCGATATTCAATATAACAACAATTAAATTAGGAAGCATTTCCACACCGAATAAGTACATAAAAATGATGCTTTGAATAAGGAACAATGGAAAAATATAACGGACAAGAGCCGCTTTTAAAACACCTTTATTCACATGATTCATATTGGAAATCGGAACACTTTTATACACCCAAGCAGCCTTATAATTTTCCGAAAACTGTAACATGTAAACGACATTTGGAATCATTAAACCACAAAAATAAATATTATAAAAAGTGCTGTGCGATAAATTTTGCAATCCTGAATTACTAGCATTATTAAAGATAAAAATGAATGGTAAAATGATTGACAAACCAAGCGAAGGAAAGACTTTCAACTTAAATTCCCTCTCACTTTTCATCATATTATTAGCGAAGTGAAAGAAAATTCTTTCTTCTCTTTTTCTACAAACCAATTGTGAACAAATATTTAGTATACGGTTATTTGCCGGTTTATTATGAGTACTTACTTGAGATAGCTTCGTGCTATCGAAAGAAGTAAACGAGTTAAAGCTAAAGAAGGAGAACCATTACATTTTTCAGATATAGTCACAAGTATAGTCGGATTTAATGGATTATCTTATGACCATATAAACGAGTTTACGATTTATCAATTGTATATGACCTATTATAGAATCGGTCATATCAAAAATTATGATACAAGTACACTATTCGCAACTGTTTCTCCTCCTAAATTAAAAATTGATAGTTGGAGTAAGCATATTGACATATTTGCAGATGAAAAACATTTTATTACAAAAGAAGAATTCAATAAAAATACTGGTAGTGCCTTTAAAGACTAGAGAAATTGAAGTGACCCCAAAAAG
>NZ_JBALMO010000280.1:6407-7590 GCF_036963345.1 Bacillus sp. JJ722 | reverse complement strand
TAATAAATCATATTGATTACAAATATCTTTTATAGCTGCTTGTAGCGCATGACTTGCTTTCCCGAAATAATATTCTTTTATAATAGAAATTAAAGGATTAGGCCCTTCTCTTAAGCTATAGCCACGCAATAATTGACGAATAAAGTTCCTACCATGCTCGGTTGCTAGCGTGCATGACGCATCTACAATTACGCCATATTCAAGATCTACTTCTACCGTTACCGTTATAGAGCCATACACACTTCCCGCTGCCATATCTTGCGGAAGTTTCGCATGCCCTGCTAGAAAATATGTATGCATACCATCTACCTCGACTTTAGTTTCATATATTTATAATTTTACAATAATTTTAACTAAGATAGAAGACAGAACCCTTCGATGTTATACGTAAATCACATAATTCCTTACAATTCCCTATATCGGGAAGAAAAGCTTTACACCGAATGCTAACAACACACTACCACCTAGTATTTGGCTGTATGCTCCTAAAACACCTTGTACTTTCCTTCCCAACAATAAGCCAACTAAAGTAAGAATCGTTGCAACAAGACCGAAAAGCGAAATCGTCAATAGTGTTCTTGCTCCATATATACCTAGAGTTAAGCCCACCGAAAGGCTGTCTAAACTCACACTAATAGCAAAAATAAACAGCCCTAAACCGACAGGGGCTATTAGAGACTCACTCTCGCCCTTTAATCCAGAAATAAACATGCCTATTCCTAATAAGATTAATAGTAAGCCGCCAGCGTAGGTTGCATATGCTCCAAACTGATCAGAAAGAAAGCGACCAACAATCATTCCTGCTAAAGGCATGATAATATGAAATAATCCAACTGTTAAAGCAATATATGCAATTTGTTTCAAGCGCAGTTTGAACATCCCCATACCTAACCCTACAGAAAAGGAGTCCATACCAAGCGCGAATGCCATCAAAAGTAATGTTACTAATTCGCCCATCATTGCATTCAAACAATTCTACCTCCCTTGGACGTGCTATCTAAACATATGCCCGTCCAGACGTAAATAGAATGAAAAAACCTTACACCTTAAGATTTAGTTTGGAATTAGATTTCGGGAGTTAAAGTAGCCAATTTGAACCTGAAATGATAAGGCTTCAAGTAGCACAAAATATGGGAAACTCTGCTTTTTTAGCAGAGCCTCCTCATTTTATCCCGTTCAAACT
>NZ_JBALMO010000280.1:0-6340 GCF_036963345.1 Bacillus sp. JJ722 | reverse complement strand
GACGAAAACCCCCACCGATTAAAGTTTCACTTTATTGTCCTTCATTATACTTTTTCTTTTACTACAGTATGCCCAGCTGCTTTCAGCATCCTATTCATGATAGCTTCACCAATGCCATTTGTCGGAAATACCTCTCCGAAAATAACATCAATATCACACTCATCAAATGCACGTAACGCATCATATAATCCTGATGCAACAGTAATTAACTGACTACGCTGACCACATGGAATGATGCAATCCGCTTTGTAAAAATCTTCATTTTCTTCTGTTGTAAGCACACCGACTTTTTTACCTTCTGCTTTCTTTTCTTCAATCAAGCTTTGAATAAAAGTCGAACTTCCATCAACAAGAATAAATGGAGCTTCTGGCGCATAATGTGTATATTTCATACCTGGAGATCTCGGAGCCACTTCTTTATTATGAAGCGCCGTATCCTCTCTTACTTCGCCAACTATTCGTTGTAGATCCTCTTTCGTTACACCACCTGGGCGTAGAATAACTGGTATATCTTCTGTACAATCCACTACGGTAGATTCCACACCGACACCCGTTTCCCCGCCATCCACAATACCACTGATGCGACCTGACAAATCTTTCTCAACATGTTGTGCTGTTGTTGGGCTTGGTTTGCCAGAAAGATTGGCACTCGGTGCTGCAATTGGCAAATTCGCTTTACGAATTAGCGACAGTGCAATGGGATGATCCGGCATACGGATTGCCACCGTATCAAGACCAGCAGTTGCTACATCAGACAATCCTGCTTTCTTTCGTAAAACAAGCGTTAGTGGGCCTGGCCAAAAGGCTTCCATTAAAGCTTGTGCTATTTCCGGTATTTCTTCTACTATTTCGTTCACTTGCTGTTTATTAGCAATGTGGATAATAAGTGGATTATCACTTGGTCGTCCTTTGGCAACGAAGATTTTCTTCAGTGCTTCATCGCTTTTCGCATTAGCTCCTAATCCATACACTGTTTCTGTAGGAAAAGCCACGACTTCATCTTGCCTTAATAGCGCAGCCGCTTCTTTCACTTTTGACAGGTTATCCACAGATTCGTTCATTTTCCATACGATTGTTTTCAATTTGTACACCTTCTATTATGTCAATCCGTCATTTTTTCAAGTAAAATTATACCCTATTATACCCTATTCATAAAAGTAAACATCAAGAGTCTACTTTTATCTTCTTTTTTTACCATCTTTCCTTACTAAAAATCCTATTTTTATTAATAATTATATACATTAACTCACATTTTTTCGTCTATAACACATTATAATCAGAAAAATGTGTATAAATTTCAGATTTATCCACATTTTGTGGATAATAACTTGTAAACAGTGGATAACTTTGTGGATATACCTATTCATACTAGAGTTTTCCACATATATTTGACGTCTTTTTTTTGTAAAAGTGATGAAACGGCTGTTGATAACTTTAAATTTTCAGGAATTTCCTCGCACGAAATGATAGAAAACCCAAATGTTTGGAAGAATGGAATACTATTTGGTTGATTCGTTGCTAAATAAACAATCGAACAATTATGTTCACTAGCAATCACTAGTATTCTTTCTAGAAAAACTGGTAATCGTCCTGAAGGAAATCGTGGTGAGAATACAAAAGAACGTAACCAACCAATGTTTTCTATCATTACAATTCCTACGACTCCCACTATTTCATTTCTCTCATCTTCTACTAATATAAACAAAGAATCTTCATCATAAAGCGCATCAGAACGTTTAATGAATTGCTCAATTTTCTTCGAATCAGAAACTTCACCTCGTCGAACAGTTAACATACAATCCGCCCCTATCTTTTTTTACTATTTAGTCTATGATTCATATTCTTAATTTAGTAGAGAAAAGAGAAATTTCTTTACTAGACTTGTCGCTACATGATTATTTATTCTTTAAATAAATCCTCAAACAACTCCACAACGAACACCTTCTTCTCTAACACTGCTGGCTCCTCATTCTTCACCAATGCCTCCGCCTTTATTTCTGCTTCTTCCATTACTTGTTCTTTCTCTTTCTCTTGCTCCTGCTTATGTTCTCGATTTTGCCCTTGCTCTTGTTTTTGTTCTGGTCTTGGTTCTCGCTCTTGTCCCTGCCCTTGCTTTTGTTCTTGCTTTTGTTCTTGCTTTTGTTCTTGCTCTTGTTCGTCCTCTTCCATTGGTGACATACTTACCGCTGTTCCATTTGAAAAATCTAAGAAACATAATGGTGGAAATAATACACACCACCAATTAGCACCTTGTCCTTTACCGAGCGTAATCACAATTGCTTCATATTCCCCAGCTGGGTATAAATATTTCCCATATAACTTCGTTGGAAATTTCGCCTGCCCAAAGGTTACCTTTACCTCTTGATTCAAATTATGCTCCCTCACATAGTCTTCTGCAATACGTTGAATATCAGGCAAACGTCCTTTTATTACATTTCTGGCATCATCTATAGATGTTAATTCTTTTACCCACTCTGTAATGTTGGCATTCACTTCATCGCGAATAGCTCTTTTCACCGCTTGATCTTCCTCTAAATCACTATTCGCAAGTATTCTTAACCGAATTGCTTCTTTCGGAATAACAATTGGTTCTTCTGATGCTTGAGCAGGATCCACTTTAGGTATTGTTAAACTCGCCATTGTAGCAAAACAAACAATCATTATATATAAAACTGCCAATTGATTTTTTTTCATAAAAAACTCCACTCCCTTTCATATCAAACATTGTTGTCTAAAATGGACTATCTTAAACTAGTACATTAGACATTTTGTTTGAAAAGGAGTGGAAAATATTAATTCTTTCTATCGATTATTTGAATCCCTAAACCAATCATGACAACTCCAATTAGGCACATCATCCCAATTGGATAGGCAATTTGATTCCAGTCATAGCCATACACTGTAGCTCCTTTTAACGCTTCCATACCATAATAAATCGGCATAAATTTTGCTAATGACTGCATGATATCCGATGAGACGATTTCTATTGGCCAATATGCACCTCCAATCATCGCCATACAAACGGCTACTAGGGGTAGCGCTACATTAAATTGCTGTAGATTTTTCACAAGTGCAGCAACTAGTAATGAAAGGGCAATAATACAAAAGACATATGGAATAAGGATTATTAATGTTTTCCCAAATGCACCGTGAAATTCAATGTTCAAGCCGAAGTGAAATACACTAAAGACGATGACAACTTGTAAATATCCTATTATAAAGCTATATAATAAATTCCCTGCATACATCTCCCATTTCCTGATCGGTGAGATGATCATACGATTCCAAACCCCTTCTTTCTTCTCTGTTAAGATTGTTACCACATTGTAAGCAATCGTATATATAACAAAGAATAAAGAAAATCCAAACAAAGTCTGTAATTTCGCGTCATATACGAAGGAATCTTCGGTCGTAAAAGATTCCTTATCCATCTTAAAAGTATTATAATCAGACAATGAATCTAGTTTTTTCTCTAACTCTTGAATATTCACTGTAGGTATTGTTAAGGCATGCTGTAGTACATCTTCTTTTCGCTTTAAATCTTGATAAGCACCGATTACTTCATATTGAATAATATCGGCATTTTGACTACTCGTAGCTATAATGATGTTTGCTGAGTCTTTTTTTAATTCAACTGCTAGTTCACTCTTATTCTCTCTTACTCGCTGAATAGCATCGTCCTCATCATAGAGTGTATAACGGAAAGTGCCTATATCATTTAATTGTTTAAGAAGTGGCTTGATTTCTTGCTCGGTTTGATTAGAAAAAACAACAACTTCACTTTTTACACTAAAATTCGTTCCAATAATTACAGACATAACAATAATCGAAACTGTTAAACCAATAAAAGCCCAAGGTTTTCGCAGCAACATTTTAAACTTAACCATTAAGATCCCAAGCACGCCCTACGCCTCCCCTCTTCTTGGAAAAATACAAACAGCAAGAATAAATAAAATGACCGCATATGAGAACATTGTCCATAGTTCACTACCAAAAGCCGTTACATCATATTCTTGCATCATGTTTAAATAAGCCTTCAATCCAGCACCATTCAACGTATAACTTCCGATGGTTTGAAACCATTCTGGAAATGCACTTATCGGTACAAAGCTTCCACCGAAGAAACAGAAAATCGTAATAAAAGATGCAAAAAAGCTTGGAATCGTTTCATTTTTAAATTTCAAACTAATTGCTGTTATTAGTGCTGTGAATCCACCTATTCCTATAGAAGCACAAATGGTAATTAGTAAAAATAAAGATATACTCGGAATCTTCACATCATATAGCAAGACAGATGTGCCAAAAAGAATACATAATTGAATAAATGCTAATAGCGTTCCAGAAATAAAAAAGCTACTCAAATAACTCCAAGGTGATACATTACTCAATACAATTCGACTATACACGTGCAATTCTTTTTCCTGATACGCAAACGCTGCCAGATTAGAAACAATATAATAAATAAACATCATTCCCATGCCGATTGTATAGTAAGCCGCTGACGTAATAAGCGGTGTTTCATCGACCGTTTCTTTAGAGACTTTAACCATTGGTTGACTGTTTAAACTTACTGGTAACTGCTCTTGTTGTAATAGATTAGAAAAGGCATACTGCTCTTGAAAACTTTCAATAATTCCAATAAACATATTGCTAGATAAAGGGTCTGCTTCGTTATGTGAAAGCTTTAATGTTGGCACTTCCCCTTTTTGAAAGAAGAGATGTTGCAAGAAATCATACGTAAAGCCTTCTGGTATTTCAACAATTACAGTCGCTTTATCATTTTCTTTCAGTTGATTAAGTTCATTCGGAGATGCTTCATTTACTTCAACACTCTTCTTCATTTCTTTACTTGTTAATACTTGCTCTTTTAACATAGTAATTGGCAGTATATCAGATGCCGCTTTCGTTATTTGCACCTTTGCTTCAGGCGGCAAAACAGTAGATTGCTCTACTTCCTTTACGAATTGTTGAAGCTCATCCTGCTCCGAACCATGATTCACCATATATACTTTTGCTTTCAAAACGCTAAGTTCTCCGCCCATCATACCTGAAAGTGCAAAACCTAGAATACAGATTAATACAGTTGGCATCACTATTAATTGGATGATGCTATGACGGTTACGAATGAGGACAAGAAAATCTTTCTTAATAAGTTGAAATAGCATACTTCTCCCCACCTCCTAATTCCGTAAAACTCGGCCAGTTAAATGTAAGAATACATCTTCAAGGGTTGGATTCTTAATTTCAATGGAAGTAAAGGAAACATGAACTTGCTCAGAAATAGGAATAATAATATCAAACATATTTACTCCTTTTGGTGCTATAATCGTCACTTTCGTACCTTGCGAAGTGACACTTGTTATTTGTTTAGACTCTCTTAAAGCTTGTTCAAATTCTATGGATGGCATCTCTAGTTTCACTTCTACTGCATTGTCAGCAGATAAAATTTGCTTAATTTCATCTTTCGTACCAGAAGCAATCACTTCACCATGATCCATAATATAAATACGGTCACACAGATACTCCACTTCTTCCATGTAATGACTCGTATACAGAACGGTCATTTGTCTTTCTTTATTTAGCTTTTGCACAGTCTCTAAAATATAATTACGTGACTGTGGATCAATCCCTACTGTTGGCTCATCCATGATAATAAATTTCGGGTTATGTAGCAGTGCTACACCTATATTAAGTCTTCTTTTCATTCCACCCGAGAATGTCTTAACGAGATCTTTACGTCGATCTTGCAAACCAATGATATCAAGAACTTCTTCTACACGATTATGTAACACTTGTTTCGGTAATTTTTGAATACGGCCAAAGAATAATAAGTTTTCTTGTGCTGATAATTCTTGATAAAGCGCTATTTCCTGTGGTACTACACCTAATATTTGCCTCAGTTCTTTAGGGTGCTTGAGTATGCTTTTTCCGTTTAATTCAATGTCTCCACTTGTTGGATCTAGAAGAGATGAAATCATAGAAATAGTTGTACTTTTCCCCGCTCCATTTGGTCCAAGTAATCCAACAATCTCACCATCCTCCAGATGCATATTAATATTGTTTACAACAGTCTTTTGCTTGAACTTCTTCGTCAGATTAATAATATCAATCAACCTTATTCCTCCCTTACCACTCTCATCTATATTTCATTATAGAAATATCCTCCGGCTTTTGAACTGTCTGAAGTCACTAAAAAATGTTAATACCATGACCTAAGTCATATACCTAAGAAAAGCGGAAGCGCCCGTTTTGCTCCGTATCTTCTTTCGCCCTCCGACTGAGATAAAGGAAACACGAAGAGCTGATAAGCGATTCATTGTTTCTAGCTTCATCGGCCAGC
>NZ_JBALMO010000279.1:0-12277 GCF_036963345.1 Bacillus sp. JJ722 | reverse complement strand
TCACTTTTCGAACAGCCCTAATCAACTTATTAAACGAAATATTTTTCTTCTTCAACAAGTGCTGCTGCCGCTTCACGCTTCTTACTAATCACATTAATTGGAGTATGACGAGTGAACTTACGTAATGCTGAAATCATCATACGTAATGTATCGCCTTCTTCTACAGCAAGCAATGTTTCTTTTGCATGTTGTTCAATAGCATTGAATGACTCTTGACAGAAAATTTGTGTATATAGAAGTTTTTGCTTATTATTCTCTAGTCCTTTTTTTCCAATTGCTTTCTCTGTTCGTAATACGACAGATTCCATCGCGTATGCTAATGAAACGATATCAGCAATATTAGCTAATACTTCTTGTTCTTTCTCTAGTGCTGTACCGAATTTTTGAGCTGCTAAACCTGCCGCAAGTAAGCCGATTTTCTTCGCGTTCTTCACAAGATATTTCTCTTGTGCTAAAGGCTCATCACCTGGCTCCTCTGGCATCATTGTCATTAGCTCTCCTTGAAGCGCCATTGCTTTTTGGAACAATGGTAGTTCACCTTTCATAGCTTTACGAATGAAGGTTCCTGGAACTAACAGACGGTTAATCTCATTTGTTCCTTCAAAGATACGGTTAATACGAGAATCTCGGTAAGCTCTTTCAATTTCATATTCAGCCATAAATCCATAACCACCATGGATCTGTACACCTTCGTCTACTACATAATCTAATACTTCTGACGCGAAGAATTTATTTAAAGAACACTCAATTGCATACTCAGCAACAGAAGTTGCCAACACTTTAATATCCTTCACTTCTTCTGTACTTAACCCACCCATATAATCTTCATAAAGACCTACAGTACGATATACAGAACTTTCAGCAGCGTAGATTTTTGAAGCCATTGTTGCTAATTTTTCTCTAATTAAGTTGAATGAAGAAATTGGTGTTTTAAATTGTTGACGTTGATTTGCATATTGTACAGCTATTTCAAATGCACGTTTTGATCCACCTACTGTACCTACACCTAGTTTATAACGACCAATATTTAAGATGTTGAACGCAATTACGTGTCCTTTTCCAATTTCACCTAGTAGATTTTCTTTAGGAACAAGTGCATCTTCTAAAATGACTGTACGAGTAGATGAGCTCTTGATACCCATCTTCTTCTCTTCAGTACCTGTTGATACACCTGGGAATTCTTTTTCAACGATGAAAGCTGAGAATTTATCACCATCAATTTTTGCATAAACAACAAATACATCTGCAAAACCAGCATTTGTAATCCATTGTTTTTCTCCATTTAATACGTAATGAGTACCTTCAGCATTTAACTTCGCTACTGTTTTTGCACCAAGTGCATCAGAACCAGAACCAGGCTCAGTTAAGCAGTAAGCAGCAAGCTTTTCTCCTGAAGATAATAATGGTAAATACTTTTTCTTTTGATCTTCATTACCGAAAAGCACGATTGGTAATGAACCAATTCCAACATGAGCGCCATGTGAAAGCGAGAAGCCACCAGCACGTGCCATTTTTTCTGTAATTAATGCTGAACTGATTTTATCCAGCCCTAATCCACCATACTCTTCTGGTACATCAGCGCCTAATAACCCTAGTTCACCAGCTTCTTTAAGAAGACGAACTGTAATATCAAATTGGTGCTCTTCTAATTTATCAATTTCAGGTGTAACTTCATTAATAACGAAGTCTTCCGTTGTTTTTGCAATCATTTTTTGTTCTTCTGTATAGTCCTCTGGTGTAAACAATTGTTCTGCTTCAATATCCTCAATTAAGAAACTTCCACCTTTAATAAGCACTTTTGTTGATTCAGACATCTTAAAAAACCTCCCATTTGGTTATAGACTCCGTAAGTAAATGCTAATAAATCATTTCTACACTTTAAACATGGTGTACATTCAAACAAGATATTCTCTCTCAAAGGTGAAATACGTATCAACATTCACTTACTGGAGCAATCGAAAAAAATTTGGTTACAAATCTTTTGTTCCTTTATGCCAACAGTTCAAATACTCCAGCAGCGCCCATGCCGCCACCAATACACATGGTTACAACACCGAATTGTTGATTTCTTCGCTTCATTTCGTGAAGTAATGTAAGTGTAAGCTTTGCTCCTGAACATCCTAGTGGATGTCCTAAAGCTATCGCTCCACCATTCACATTAATTTTCTCTTCATCAATGCCTAACTCACGAATAACCTGGATAGATTGAGAAGCAAAAGCCTCATTTAATTCGAATAATCCAATATCTGCTAGCTCTAAACCAGCTAGTTTCAATGCTTTCGGTATAGCAGCAACTGGACCAATACCCATGATTTCAGGTGGAACACCAGCTACAGCAAATGAGCGGAATTTGCCCATTGGCTTTAAGCCTAACGAACTTGCTTTTTCACTGTCCATTACCATTACTGCCGCTGCACCGTCACTCGTTTGTGAAGAGTTTCCTGCTGTTACAGATCCCGTTACAGAGAATGCAGGTCTTAGCTTAGCTAATCCCTCTACACTCGTATTTGGACGAACTCCTTCGTCTACTGAAAATAATGATGTTTTTTCTTGTAATTTGTAGTCACTACCAACTAAGCGACTAATTACTTCTACCGGAATGATTTCATCATTAAACTTTCCAGCTGCAATAGCAGCCGCTGCCTTTTGATGGCTTCTTACTGCAAACTCATCTTGCTCTGCTCTTGAAATACCATATTTCTTAGCCACTTCTTCAGCTGTATGTCCCATACCCATATAATATTCAGGTGCACTTTCTGCAAGCTTTACGTTTGGACGTACAACATGCCCCATCATTGGAACTAAACTCATAGATTCTGCTCCACCAGCAATAACCGTATCACTAGAACCTAACATAATTCGTTCAGCACCATATGCAATTGTTTGCAAGCCGCTTGAGCAGTAACGATTCACAGTAATTGCAGGAACCGTATGTGGCAATCCAGCTAATGCTCCAATATTTCTAGCCATATTTAAGCCTTGTTCAGCTTCTGGCATTGCACAACCAATAATTAAATCATCAATATTCCCTTCATAATTGCCTGCACGCTTTAATGTTTCTTTGACAACTAATGCTCCTAAATCATCAGGACGTACATGTGCAAGCGAACCTTTCTTCGCTTTACCTACTGGTGTTCTCGCACCAGCAACAATTACCGCTTCTCTCATGCTTGTTCCCCCTTTTCACTTTATCCCATTCAAACTGGAGCTAGGACTCCCACTTCAAAACCGCGTTTTAGTAGAAGATCAAGTGCCAGTAAGAAACCGATTGGTTCAACTAAAGATTGGTGTGAGATAAAAGGTTATCCCAACCAATCAAAGTTGTACTTTATGAATTGCTTCATTAATTACGTAACGGTTTTCCTTTAACAAGCATATGCTGCATTCTCGCTTGAGATTTTGGTTGCTGCACTAGACTAATAAATGCTTCACGTTCTAAATCAAGCAAATATTGTTCATCTACTTCCGTGCCATAAGGAACTCGGCCTCCAGCAATTACATATGCTAGTTTCTCAGCAATCTTCATATCATGTTCAGAAATAAATCCTGATAATTTCATTGTTTGTGCCCCAAGTAATAAAGTTGCATAACCTGTTTCACCAACAACAGGGATTTTCTTACGAACTGGTGGTTTATATCCTTGTTTATCAAGTGCTAGCACAACTTGCTTCGCGTCATATAACAAATGATCACCGTTTAAACTAACAGCATCTTGATTATTTAACACATTATTTCCTCTTGCTTCTTGACCAGAAGTAGATACATTAGCCATTGCAATGCTTTCAAATACTTTGTTCGCAACTTGTTGTAAATCAACCTGTACACCATTTGGTAGACTTTCTAAGTATTTAATATAAAGCTCTTTATTACCGCCACCGCCTGGGATCAGACCGACACCTGTTTCGACAAGTCCCATATATGTTTCAGGACTAGCTTGAATGCGAGCTGCTGGTAGACAAACTTCTGTACCACCACCAAGAGTCATGCCAAATGGTGCTGCCACAACCGGTTTCGCACTATATTTAATACGCATCATCGCTTGTTGGAAATGACGCACTACCATTTCTACTTCATAAATATTGTCGTCTTGTACTTCCATTAAAATCATCGCTAAATTTGCACCAACGCAGAAGTTCTTACCCTGGTTACCGATTACAAGCCCTTTATAATTCTTCTCTACTTCATCGATTGCGAAATTAATCATTTGAACAATATCCAAACCAATCGCATTATTTGGTGAATGGAATTCTAATAGAGCTACATCATCACCTAAATCTATTAAACTAGCTCCAGAATTTTTCTTGATGACACCTTTTTGTTTTTTCAAACGCTTAAGATTAATCACCTTTGAATTCTCTTTAACCAACTTATATTCACCATAGCTATAGTAATACAGATTTCCCTCTTCTTCTTTGTAGAAAGATGTAACACCACTTGCTACCATTCTTTCAACCCATTCTGGAATTTGGCGACCTTCTTGCTTCATACGATCAACCGACTTAGCAACATCAATCGCGTCCCATAATTCAAATGGTCCTTGTTCCCAACCGAATCCCCACTTCATAGCTTGGTCAATCGCAACGATATCATCTGCAATATTTCCAAGTAACTCAGCAGAATAAATTAATGTAGGAACTGTAATATCCCACAGTAAAGTACCAGCGCGGTCTTTACTGTATAATAATGTTCTTAACTTGTTTGCTAAACCTTTTTCTTGCTTACTTAATTCTATAGATGGTGCTTTTAATTTTTTCCTTGCTTCATATTCAAGGGTCTCTGGATTTAACTCAAGAATTTCTTTGCCTTTTTTCAAGAAGAAGCCCTGTCCAGATTTAGCACCGTACCAACCATTCACAAGCATTGAAGAAATGAACGCTGGCAATTCAAATACCTTCTGTTCATCACCTTCCACTTGGTCATAGACATTCTTTGCCACATGTGCGAATGTATCTAAACCAACTACATCTAATGTTCTAAATGTAGCGCTTGATGGTCTACCGATAAGTGGTCCAGTAACAGAATCAACTTCCCCAACACTGTAACCGCCTTTCAACATTTCTTGTACGGTTATAAGTAATCCATATGTTCCAATTCGATTTGCAATAAAGTTAGGCGTATCTTTCGCTTCAACAACACCTTTTCCTAGTACATCTTCCCCGAATGTTTTCATGAAAGAAAGGACTTCAGAATCCGTGTATTGAGTTGGAATAACCTCTAATAGTTTCAAATAACGTGGTGGATTGAAGAAATGCGTTCCTAAGAAATGCTTTTTAAAGTCTTCAGAACGTCCTTCCACCATAGCTTCCACTGAAATTCCCGATGTATTAGAGCTAACAATGCTCCCGTTCTTTCTATATTGATCAACTTGTGCAAATATTTGCTTTTTGATTTCTAAATTTTCAACAACAACTTCAATAATCCAGTCAACATCTGCTAAACGCTTCATATCGTCTTCAAAATTACCCGCTTCTAAAAGAACCATGTTCTTCTTAGCAGCAAGTGGAGCTGGCTTTTGTTTCAATAACTTTTGTAGATTAGTCGTACTTATGCGATTTCTAACTAGTGAATCTTCCAATGTAAGTCCTTTTTGTTTCTCTGCTTCAGTTAGTTCACGTGGAACAATATCTAGCAACAATGTAGGTATTCCAACGTTTGCAAGATGTGCAGCAATACCTGCTCCCATTATCCCAGATCCTAATACCGCTGCTTTACGAATGTTTCGTACCAACTTAATGTCCCCCTTTGTACGAGTTTGAATGAATAGTCATTCATTTTTTAGCCAAAAAAAATATCAATTCGACTTATTAATTATATGATAAAAGATTTTAGAAAATTCTGCAACAGCACAAATACATTTTTTGTTTATTTTTACAGAAAATATTTTTTTGTTTCGTAAAAAATACTCCTAAAGCAAACTTCACATTGTGCTTTAAAAATCATTCAACATAGAATTCAACATCCAGTTACTTCTACCTTTATATATTCTATGTCATTACTGCCGTATATTTGTAGTAAAAACGCACAAAATAAGACAGCCTAATTATATAGAAGGAGGAATGTTAAGTGAATCAACAAAACAATCAAATGCAAAATCAACAACCAAATACTAATCAAGCTGTTTTTCCAGAACCACCGGCTGTTTTAACCACGAAAGATGAACTTTACTTAACTGATATGATGTCATGGAACTTAGTGATTTTTAAAAAGGCTGCCTTTTACGCACAGCACTGCCAAGACCCTGAAGTGAAACAAGCTATCCAAAAAGTAGGGCAAATGCATCAAAAGCAATATGATTCTTTTCTATCTCACTTAGGTTTAGCACAAAATAGCGGAACAACACCTTTACAGTAAGGAGGATACTCATGAACAACAATCAAAATAAAATACAAAACCCAGAAACTACTGTCCCACAAACGCCGCAAATGAATGATCGTGATTTC
Source organism: Bacillus sp. JJ722 (assembly GCF_036963345.1). Taxonomy (NCBI): domain Bacteria; kingdom Bacillati; phylum Bacillota; class Bacilli; order Caryophanales; family Bacillaceae; genus Bacillus; species Bacillus sp. JJ722. The sequence goes on along the minus strand of NZ_JBALMO010000279.1, from coordinate 5,837 downwards.
ATTAACGATATGCTTGCAACTGAAAAACATATGACAAATTCTTATAGTACAGCAATGCATGAAGCAAGCCATAAAGGACTCTATCAAGAAATTTACACTGCCTTCCAAGAATCCTCTCAAGCACAACGAGATTTGTATAATCTTATGTTTAAAAAAGGCTGGTATGGAATGGATAAAGCACAACAACAAGGAGTCACACAAGACTATCAAAAGTTTAGTGGCTACAAAAGCCAATTCCCATTTGGTAATATGATTCAATAAGAAAAGCGAAAGCGCCCTGGTTTGCTCCGTACCTACTTTCGCCCTCCGACTGAGATAAATAGAAAAAGGATAGCTGAACATATGCTTCAACTATCCTTTTGTACTCTTATTTTTCAATAATAGCATCCGGTGTTATAGATGCAAAATTATCAATAATGTAGTTACTATTATTAAATTGATCATGAATAAAATATTTATTTGATACGAAGGTATACTTTTAAATGAAAATGAAATCTAAGAAAAAATCCATTCAGTGGGAATGGATTTTACATAAAAACATATCTACGTAACAAAAGGGTATGATTGGCACATCATGTCCTTAATCAAGGACTATGTGAATTATATCACATTCAATAACCTAATAATCTATTTATTTTATAAGTTTTTAATTTTGTCACAAAAGATCAGAGCAATCTACCATAATAGACCTGCTCTTATATTTTTACTACATCCAAAAAGAGTTGTAGCAAATGAATAAATGAAAAAACAAGCATACTTCAGATAGCATGCTTGTTTTAAGAAAACTTCCCCTAACAGTTATTAAGGCAAGTTGTTACTGTTTACTTTCTAACTACTACTGTTTTTGTCGATTTATTACCTTTTACATCCTTAAAAACAAAATTTACTTTCGTATTTGCTTTTTGAGCTGGAATATTCACTGTAAATCCACCATCTGCATTTGTTGATTTCTTAATTAAAGAACTACCATAAGTAACTTCGACCGATCCTTCTTCACTTAATGTACCTTTTATCACTTTAGCTTTGTTAGCCTCAATAACAATCGTTTTCGGCTCCACTAATCTAGGCGCCGATCTATCTTCATTAACTGTAATCTTCCTTTCACTTTTCGTGACATTCCCTGCTTTATCTTTAGCAGTTACTATAATTTTAGTACCCTTCGCAAGACGATTTGGTAATGTAATTTTAAAATTACCATTTGAATCAGTCTTGCTGGTTTGTTTTTTCATACCATCTATTTGAGCTGTGACAGTACCTGCCTCACTTATCTGGCCTTGTATCACTTTGGAAGTGTCATACACAGTATCTACTTTCCTGATCACTGGTGGAGTTTCATCCTTTACGGTTATTCGGCTTTCATTTTTCATTTTCGAATCTACCGGATTACTTGTAACAACTCTAACTTTAGTACCAGCCGGCTGCTTTTTAATAGTAATTCTAAAATTACCATACGCATCTGTTGCTACAGCTTTTGTATGAATAGGCGTTTGTCCAACAAATAATTGTACTTTAGCATCCTTATTCGTTTTACCTTTGACATATGTTTGCGCATCAGTAATAATGAATGAACCCTCTAAATATGGTGCGACTGTATCTTTCGTTACTTTACTGTTAACGATATTACTTAAAAGTCGTTTAGGCTTAGCGTAATCTTTTGCTTGTAGAGTTACTACTGCATTTTCACTTAAAAATGATCTTAAGACAATATTAAATTGATATACGCCATCACTAATTTTATTACTTTCTTTTACGGTTACACTACCTACAGATTTACCGTTTACTGTTGCCGTTACAACAGAAGGTTCACTTACTGTCCCTGTAATAAGCCTATTTGATGAAGATACAGAAGTATTCACTTTAAGAACCGGAGCAATACCATCTTTTACAGTAACTGTTTTCTTTAATACATTAGGCTTCGGTCTCTTCATATCTTCAAACATGAAAATTAATTTTGTATCCGCGGATTGCTTTTGAACGGTTACTTTGAACGTAAAATTGTTATTAGCTGTTGGTGTAATTTTTTCACCTATCAAAACAGAATTTCCGTTTCCATCCACTACATCTATTGTAGCCTGTTCATCTAATTGACCTTCTACTGTTACATCACCTGTATTATTAACTTCAATAGTTTTAGGCGTAATTAACTTTGGTGCAACTTTATCTTCTCTAACAGTTATTGATTTTACCAAACCTTTATTTCCTGCTTCGTCCACAGCAAATAAATTGATTTTTTCTCCCTTGGTAGGATAACTATTTAATTTAATTGTAAAGTCACCATTTGCTTCTATTGTTGATGTTGAAGTAACTCCCGCTACTTCAGCTGTAATTGTTCCTGTTTCACTTACATTACCTTGTAAAGCAGTTGATGTATCATACACAGTTTTTACAGTCTTTACTGATGGTGCTGTTTTATCTATAACCTTTTCCGTTGCTTCGCCAAGATTACCTACAAGGTCTTTCATTTTAACAGTTACATCGGTTCCTGCTACTTGTTTTTTAATAGAAACTTTGAAGTTACCTTCTGCATCCGTATTAACTGGCTTTGTATGCAATGGCGTACTACCCGCAAATAATTGAACTTCTCCTGCTTTATCCATCTTTCCAGCTACTGATGTCATCGCATCAGTAATGATAAAATCACCAGTTAGTGTGGGTGGTGCTTCATCTTTCGTTACAACCACATTGATAATATCACTTTCTAATGCCTCTGGTTTCGTATAATCTGTAGCTTGAATAGTAAGAACATCATTTACAGCTGGTGTACTATTTAGTGTTACTGTAAAATGATACTTTCTATTTTCTGGATTATCCGAATCTTCGTCTGGTTTTGCTGTTTCTTTGATTGTTGTCTTCCCAAGAACTTTATCCCCTAATGTAACAGTTATTACCCCAGGTTTATTAACAGTTCCTGTAACGATTTTACTGGAATTTTTAATTCCACTTGTATGTGTAATCTTCGGATATACTAACGCTGCCTCTGTCATATCTTTAACAGTAACAATTCTTTTGGACGTATTACCTTTCACATCTGTAAAAACAAAGGTAATCTTTGTATTAGCTAATTGCTGTTTAACTATTGCTTTAAAATTACCATCATCATCTGTAGTGATACGATCCGCCTCTACACCTTCTGATGTAAGTAATACCGTTTTTCCATTTACAGTTGCTTCAACAGTTCCTTCTTCTGTTAATTGTCCTTCAAACACCGTATCTTCTTTATTTCCAATGTCAACCATTTCTGAAGATAATAAAGGAGCCGTTTTATCTTCTTTAACCGTTAATTCGTGCTCTTTACTGCTATTACTATTAGCATCTTTAGCAGTAACTCGTATTTTTGCATCTTTCTCTAATTTGCTTGTTAATTTATAGGAAAAAACACCTTTTTCATCTGTCTCAATCTCTGCCCCTAAAGATTCCCATGATGCAGTCGCATCCGTGTATTTCTCTATAATTATTGTAGATTTCTCGCTCACTTCACCTTTAATATAATTAGATGTTTCAAATACATCATTCACTTTATTAATAACTGGTGCTGTACGATCTTTTACTACGATTTTCTCTTCTAATTTGTTATTAGCAGCATCTGTAATGATAACTTTAATTTCTGTTCCTGCCACTTGTGCAGGAATAGTAATGTTAAAATTACCATACACATCTGTTGCTGTTGGTTTTTCATCTAAAGGTTTACCATCTATTTCTATCTGCACTGTTGCTGGTTTATTTACTTTTCCTTCTACAACAGTCGTAGAATCTGAAACTTCCTTTATTGGTGTTTCTAAAGTAGGTGGTGTACTATCTGATTCAACCGTCAAATTTACCATATCACTTTTTAAAGCAGTTGGTTCCGCTAAATCTGTAGCTTGAAGAGATATGACTGAGCCATAAGGTTGAAAATCATTCAATATAATAGTAAATGAATATTCATTTTCTGCTATTTTATTAGTTTCAATTACAGAGACTGTACCAAGAGTTTTATCTCCTAATGTAGCAGTAATAGAACCCGGTTCGCTTACCGTACCTGTAATTGTTTTTCTCGTATTAAATATACGATCGACTGATTTAATCTCTGGAGGAGTTTTGTCTAGTTGAGGAGAATTTTTATCCAATATAGTCGCTTCTTCTTTAATTATGTTTCCATCCCTATCCGTGAAAACAAAAACAATCTTTGTATTAGCAAGTTGCTGTTTTATAGTAACTGTAAATTCTCCATTTTCATTCGTAGATACAGCTTTCCCATCCTTTAAAATAGATTTCTCCACTGGTTTTCCATCTACTACGACATTCGAAATTACATCTACCTTACCTGGTTTACTTAACTTACCTGATATTTCCTTATCGCTGTCATTTCCAATCGGTCCAATATCAGTAAGTAACTTAAATTCTACAGAGTCCTCTGCTTTTGCAACAATAGGTTCTGCAACAAATCCAATTCCGTTAAAAATGGTTGAAATCATTAAAATCGAAGTCAACACCAAAGACGTAAAAGCTCTGATTTTCTTTTGTTTCAATTCTACTTCCTCCTTAATAATTATTTCTTTTAATAAACTATTTCGTTGTTTATAGAATTTGAACCCTTCAGTAACTGTATCGACTATGAACCAAAACATTTAATAATCATAACGGGATTTGGTTCATAAGTACGATTGAACAAAAGAAAAATAGACCACAATACCTATATTGGTATATTATTAAAATATAACACCCTAATCTTAGTAGTAACAATTGCAAAGGTTAGAGCATCTTTAAGATATCAGGAAAAAACGCATTGGAATCTTTCCAATGCGTTAGTATGTTATATGTATATTAACCTTTTTCGAAAATAATTTAGATAGGGAGATTCACTAAGTCTGCTACCTTATCAATGCAAAAAGTAGGTTGTTCTTCTTTTAGCTGTGTAATTGTATGGCTTCCCCATGAAACAGCACAAGTCATACAACCAGCCGCTTTCCCCATTTGAATATCAAAGATAGCATCACCAATCATCACGCTATTTCTTAAATCTAATTGATATTTACTTTCCAATTTAAAAATACCATCAGGATGAGGTTTGTAATGTGAGACTTTATCAGATCCAATTAAATCATCAAAATACGTATCAATATGAATGGCTTGTAAGTTTCGCTTGAGAACATCTGATTTTTTACTCGACACGACAAATAAACGGTTCCCCTTATCCTTTAACTGTTTCAGTACATGTGGTATACCTGCAAATACGGTCAATGTATCATTCTCATAAAGCTTATAATGTTCACGAAACATCTTTAATAATGTTTGAAACTCGTCTTCATTCAATGCTCTATTTGCCATCTCATTAAACGATTGTTCAATTGGAATCCCCATATAATATTCAATTTTTTCAATTGAAGGAATGTCAAGCAGCATCTCTTCAAATGCTTTTTGTGTAGCCAAAATACTACATTCTTTAGAATCCGCTAAAGTTCCATCAAAGTCAAAAATATAATTCATATTATTTCCTCATTTCATAGCATTTCTCTTACAAATTTTCACTTTTCCTTTACATAAAAAATTGAAACTTGTAACTCTTGCTTATTGGTCACATAGATATTCTCCGGGGTATAGTTGATAAACTTGTATTTTGTCGCTTTGAGGACATGTAAAGAAAGAACCCAGCGAAAATAGCACAAGATATTTGTTGATTAATGATCCATCACAGATTTTTTCCATATTGTTTTATTTCCTTATATAATAACTATTGAATAGTTATCATTTAATTTATCTTATATGTAACAACGAATACAGAACGCTTGTCCACAAAAATATAAAACTGAATTTTAGGGGACATATATTCTTTTCATTCTAAGATAAACTGATATGAT
>NZ_JBALMO010000278.1:14286-18144 GCF_036963345.1 Bacillus sp. JJ722 | reverse complement strand
TAGTATGGCGTAAGCCGGCAGAAAACGTTGCGAACTTCTTGAAAAAAGGAAGTTTAGCAGGCGTAGATGGTCGACTACAAACACGTAACTATGAAGGACAAGACGGTAAGCGAGTGTATGTTACAGAAATTGTAGCTGAAAGTGTTCAGTTCTTAGAACCTAGAGGTACAGATAACAGAAACCAGGGCGGCTTTAATGGCCAAAACCCAAATCAGAATCAAAACCAACATCAACAACAATCTAACAATTACACACGTGTAGACGATGATCCGTTTGCAAATGGTGGTAAAACAATCGATATTTCCGATGATGATCTGCCATTCTGACCAGTTTAATTATGTCTAATTTAAACGAATAGAAAGAGGTGGAGGGTGTGCGTGGTCATGTTGGGTTAGCATTTACTTTATTAATGTTAATGGTCTTTATTGTCTTTGTTCCTGATTTAATTGTTTATGGTACTTTGCAAAGCAAAGCAAATGCAGTAGCAGAACAGATTACAAGAGAAGCAGAAATAGAGGGGGGCGTTGTTAATTCTGTAGAGAGTCGCACTCAAAAGATTCTTGAAGATTATGGAGTAGATAATAAAAATTTCAAAGTGACGTATAGTAACACCGGTACTCTTCAACAAAGAGGTCGGTTTACCGTTACGGTGACTAGTGAATATACATTTAGATCATTTAATTTATTAGGTACAGGTTTAGGACAGTTCACTTTACCGATTGAAGCGAAAGATGCTGGTAGGAGTGAAGTGTGGTATAGAAATTAATTCAAAAACATCATGAGTGTTTATATGGAGGGCATTCTTTTGGAATCAATTGAAATTGATCAATTAATTGCAGAATATATTATGGGGTGGAAGGTATGGAAACCTGATTTTTCGAATGTAGGTATATACATTACAGATAAGAATTTGATTACATATCAATTTTCACCCTCAAAGCATCCTCAAGATGCTTTTCTTGTTGTTCAGAAATTAAGAGAAAAAAGGCGTTTTGAGTTACAAAATAACTTTTATAATACAAAAGATGAAAAATATGTTGCTATATTTCAGCATAAAGAAGAGAACAAACTAATTGAAGATAGAGCTAGTGGAGAAACGGAATCAATGGCTATTTGTCTAGCTGCCTTAAAAACAATGGGCGTACTAGATTAGTAAATAACTAAATTAGGCAATAAAGTAGTCACTCAAACATGAGTGGCATTTTTTATATAAATAAAATAATGAGTAGGAGAATGTTTTATGAGTAAATTTGAAGGTGAAGTAAAACAAAAGAAAGGAAGGAAAAAGGGTATAGGAAAAGTAGCATCAGCAGTTTTAACGGCTTCGTTACTAGCAACTTTAGTTCCTTTCAACGTACTTGCTTATGAAGGAGGTGCGGATGATTTAAAACAGTCAAAAAAAGTTCACTTTATGAATGATGGTATTAATGATGAACAAATTTGGAGAGTGTTAGAGAATTCAAATGGAGAGATTTTCTTATTTTCTAACATGAGTAGTCCTTATGGAAGTAACATACTAAGTTCAGTCCCTTATAGTGAATCAAATCTAAAAAAAGTTTCAGCTAGGTATGAGACAGATCCAAGCCTTTTACCGTTCGAGAAAGATAGCATATCTAGACAATTGACAGATATTGATGGAGTCACTCTTGAAAATACAATTCCTGATGCCAATGGAGACTATTTTTTTGCTTTATCAAAGACTGAATTAGGTAATACTCGTTATTTTACTTCTCCTGATATGTACGGTTTAGGTAATACGTTAAATGATAGTCAATATGCTTCTAGATCATGGGATAATAGAAACATGCATTACATGCGGTATGTTAATGACTGGGTATTAAGAGATAGTTCATTATTTTCAGGTGTATGGAATTTTAGACCAGCTGTAAAGTTAGATAAATCAAAAATAGTTGCAATATCTTCAAATAAACCACTAAATGCTTATCCTTTAAATGTTGGCAGTGTAGATGACTCTGATTTGTTCACATTAACATTTAAAGATGAAAATTTAGCTCCTAATTTTAATGTTACTGTAGGTGGTAAACCTATAGGTGATACGATAACAATTGGGGAAAAAGGTACATTAACATTAGATTATAGTGGTGCAAAAATAAGTGATGCCGATAGAAAATCATATTTGGCAATGGAACTAACAGCTAAAAACGGTAAAAGATATTTTAGTCGTTTAAAAGAAATTACAGAAGATTCGGGATCAGTGACCGTTACTGGTATAGATAATAAAGATTCCTTTGGTGATGAGGAATATTCAGTTAGAGTTTGGTTAGATAGTGCTGCTGCTGCTCCTACTTTAATGACAACATCAAATTCTGCTACTACTCCTATTGAATTTACGTTGAATCCTATAGGGAATGGCGGTTCTACTGGTGGTAATGGGGGTAATGAAGGGAACAATGGTGGTTCTACTGAAACTCCTGAAGTAAATAAGAGTGATGAAAAACAACTGACTTCTTTTTCAATAGATGGCATGGAAGCGATAATAAATGAATCTAACAAAAGTGTAACTTTAACTGTTCCGGCATACACTGAATTAGATTTCTTAAATGCCGAGTTTACTTCTTCCGACAAATCGACAGTAAGTATTAACGGAACAGAAGTAACAAGTGGTGCAGCATTCTTTGACTATACAAATATTGTACAAGTAAAGGTAAAGGCTGAAAATGGTTCGTCAGTTACATATTTTGTGAAAGTAAAGAAAGATAAACCAGTTGAAAATCCTATAGTTGAAAATCTATATGTTGATGATGTTCGTTTGAATGGTGGAGTTTTTGGCTTTGAATCAAATACTATAGGGGAGTTTTACTACGCTGTAGTGCCTTCTGATGCTGAAGCACCTACTATTGATGATATTGTCAATCAAAGTGTAAAAGGTTCATTGGACAAGGGTAAACGGATGTTGACTAAAGGTAAAAATAGCTTTTCTTCTTTTGGACTAGAATCTGATACTTCGTATAAGGTGTATGGAGTATCAAAAATGTCAAACGGATCTTACTCTAGTTTGATGGAAAAAGAGTTTAAAACTGAAAAGCCACTAGCTTTAGATAGTGTAGATGTGAATGTAAAACCGGATAAAAACCCTGATGGTACTGTGAACAGTACTAATTCAGTTATTCATCTTGAAGGATTAGGGGATGATATAGAAGCTTATTATACACTTGATGGATCTGAGCCTTCTAAGACAAATGGAACGCTTTATACTCAACCTATCGTTATTACTGGAATGAGTTTAACTGAAGCTCACCAAAATTTACGAATTAAGCTTTATAGAGGTACTGAAGAAACTTCTCCATCTAATGTAGGTGGGGGCGATATTGAGGTAACAGATACCTTTGAAAATCCTGAATTAACTGGTATATCTGTAACAGACGTTAAAAGCAAGGAAGCACAAGTGAATTTTAGTGCTAATAAAGACGGTGAATATACCTATGTGATTTATCCATCTTCTTCACCAGCTCCAAGTGTTTCTGATATTTTAGAACAAAATCAAGAAGTACAAGCTGAAAAGGAAGAAAAGGATGCAAGTAAGTTTTCGTTAAGAGCCATGTTTTCAACAGTTAAGGGTTATTTTAAAGCTAGTGATAGCGAGCCAGTTTTAGCTGCTAAAGGTACAGGTAGTATTGCATCCGGAGAAAACAACGTAGCAGTAAATGGTCTCACTCCTGCAACAGATTATACCGTATATATGGTAGGTGAAGATGAAGAAGGTTATCGTACAAGCGTAACATCTGAAACGTTCACCACAAGTAAAGAGACTGGCACAAACGGTGGCGGCAGCACAAACGGTGGCGAAAGCACAAATGGTGGCGGTAGCACAAACGGTGGCGAAAGCACAAATGGTGG
>NZ_JBALMO010000278.1:8970-14107 GCF_036963345.1 Bacillus sp. JJ722 | reverse complement strand
GGTGGCAGCAACACAAACGATGGCAACAGCACAAATGGTGGTAGTAACACAAATGGTGGAAGTGGCACAAATGGTGGTAATGGCTCAAGTGATGGACATATAGGAGATGAATGCGCCACAACGTTCAAGGATATAGAAAACCATTGGGCTAAGAAAGAAATTGAATCTGTGGTAGAAAAATGTCTATTTTTAGGCACTAAAGATAATATGTTCAATCCAGAGGGTACTATGTCTAGAGCTATGTTTGTTACGGTTCTTCATCGTTTAGAAGATGATAAAAATGAATATGTAAGTAAAACCTTTAAAGATGTAAACTATAACGATTATTACGCTAAACCAGTCGAATGGGCTTATAAGAATAAGTTGATAAAAGGTGTAACATCAGATACTTTCAACCCACACCAGGCTATAACACGACAAGAAATGGCAGTAATAATGGATAACTATATCAACTATAAAAATATCAAATTGCCTACTGTTGAACGTGAGCCGTTTAGCGATTCTAAGCAAATAAGCAAATGGGCTGAAGATAGCGTTGAAGCGATCTATGAAGCTTCTATTATGAATGGTCGAAAAGGAAATAAATTTGATCCTTTAGCTAAGTCTACACGAGCTGAAGTAGCTGTCATACTAGACCGTTTTTTAGAAAAAACAGATAAGTAACAAGTTTGAAAAGCAAGCAATGCTATTAATTGCTTGCTTTTATTTCGTTAAAAGTGAAATAAGTAGTTGAAAGGAAGGTGCATAAGTTGGAAGAAAAAATGAAACATTGGTTAGCGACAAAAAAAGTACTTATGGTGTTGAGTGCTCTTTTATTTGTGCTTTCTTTACTTATTGCTAACTTTATTTTGTTTATGTTTAAAGATTTATTTTCTTCGATAGCTAATGACGGGTTAGATCCGCAACCTTTTTCTTTTAAGTTATCTTCTTTTTTTGAGATGCCAATTTCAGATTATCCAATCTATTATTGCATTGCGTTTGTTATATCTGGATTATTTGTCTTACGGTTTATTTATTTAGTAAGAACAAACTATAAAGATTTAAACCAGGAACAAAAAGGCTCAAGTCGCTTTACTACAGAAGAAGAATTAAAGAAGCAATATAAAGCTGTACCGGAAAGAAAACAGCACTATAAGGGAAATGGTGGGGTTGTTATCTCAAGATTAGGTAATCAAATCTTCATAGATGATAGCCCTGTTAATAATCTAATTATCGGTACAACACGTTCTGGTAAAGGTGAAACCTTTGTATTCCCTTGTATTGATGTGTATTCCAGGGCCGAATTCCAGCCGTCATTAATTTTAAATGATCCCAAAGGTGAACTGTTTACGGCTTCTAGAGATACTTTGATTGAGCGAGGGTATCACATTGAAGTTTTAAACTTGCAAAATCCGATGGAATCTATGAGTTATAATTTGCTTCAGCTTGTGAAGGAAGCCTATAAGGAAGGCGATTATTCAACGGCACAGGCTTTATGTAAAACACTGACACATACTCTTTATTACAATCCAAATGCAAAAGATCCGTTTTGGCAACAATGTGCGATGAGTTTATGTAATGCCATGATTTTAGCTATTACAGATAAATGCATCCGGGAAGGACAAGAAGAAAAAATAACAATGTATACTGTTGCGAATATGTTGTCTGATTTAGGTTCTCAAGAGGTATTAGATGATGAAGGTTTCCCACAAAATGCGTTGGATATTTATTTTCAATCATTACCGAGTGATAGTGTAGCGAAAATGCAATATGCTACTTCTAACTTCTCGAAAGGGACAACAAGGGGTGGAATCTTCACTCAAACGATGAATGCTTTATCCATCTTTACCTTTGACGAAATCGCTAAAATGACTTCTGAAAATAGTCTAGACCTGACACGTATAGGCTTTGGAAAACAGATAAAAGGAACAGGGAAACCAAATCAACGAATTACTCTTACTATAGCTGGTAAAGAAGAGACGGTTAAAACCAATAGTGTTGGATTATTCGAGTTGCATTTTAAGCATAGTGCTAAAATAGGTGATTCTATCGAATTAAGACAAGGGGAAGAGAAACTTGTAGTACGTATTTGGAGTATCCAAGAAGAGAATGGTGTAGTTGATTTTGAAGTGATTCAAGAGAGTTCTAATCTTAAAATAAACTCCATTGTATTATTTGAAAAACCTACCGCCATATTTATGATTACTCCGGATTATGATTCAAGTAATCATGTCATTGCATCGATCTTTATTCGTCAATTGTACTTTGTATTGGCCAAATATGCTTCCTTGTCACGTGGAGGTAAATGCCATAGAGAAGTTGTCTTCTTGCTTGATGAGTTTGGAAACATGCCTTCCATTGAGGGAATGGCTAATATTATTACGGTTTGTTTAGGACGTAATATCCGATTTAACTTGATTATTCAAGCATATTCACAGCTTAAAAACAAGTATGGTGATGATGCTCCTACCATTGATGGAAACTGTGGTAATACGATTTATATTTTAACTAATGACCAGGAAACAGCCGATAAAATTTCTAAAAAACTAGGGGATAAAACGATAAATTCTCTTTCTCGTAATGGACAAGGCTTTTCTTTAGATAAAAATAAAACAGAAGGTGTAGATGGTCGTCCATTATTGACAGCTAGTGAGTTAAAAGGATTGCAGGAAGGTGAAAGCGTTGTTCTTCGTGTTATAAAGCGTACAGATCAAAATAGAAACCGTATTACGGCTTATCCGATATTTAACACTGATAAAACAAGGTTGAAATATAGATGGGAGTACTTAGCGAAAGAGTTTGATACCGATAAATCTATTTTGGATATAGACATACCATCTTTACATGAAAATTTGGATATTCAATCGCTAGCGATTAATTGGACGGATGCTATGGAACAAGAAGAACAAACGGAACAAATGCAAAGTACATCTGAAGAAAAAGAGAAAATGACATCTGAAAATAAAGAGGAAAGCAAGGCTGAAATAAAAGAAAATGCAGAAGAAGCGCAACCTGTTCCAGAAGAGGTTAAACATAGTGAAAAGGAAAGTGGCTGCTTAACGGTTGAAGAATGGTTCGAGACTGATCCAACGGTGTATTCGTTAGTTTCATCTTGTTTTATGAACATTCTTTCAATGGATAGAGAAGCGATTACTCAATGTACATTAGATGAATTTCAAGAGCATTTACATGTATTAGCTCATAATGATCAAATCCCTAAAAATGTGTACCAGGTTGTTGAAAATAAGTTAGCGAAATTTATTGAACAAAGTAAGGGGGTGTAGCCTGTGAGCGATGAACAAATATTAGAGGTCTTAAATAAGTTTAGCGATGTGTTAGAAGTTAGTAACATGTGGAACTATGCTTTTAGATGGGTTGGTTGGCTAATTATTCAAGGTTTATCCTGGTTGGTTGATGGATTAGAGAATATAACAGATACAATTTTAGGAATGAAAACCTTTTTTGCTTCACCAAAAGTACAAGAATTTGTAACCATGATACAACCCTTTCTGTATATTCTTTTAGCTTTCTCTTTCTTGTATATTGGGTATTGTTTGATCTTCCAACGTAAAATTAATAGGGAACAAATAGCGATGAACATATTTATTTCGATTGCTGTTCTCTTAGTTTTAAATACAAGTATGATGAAAGCAGATAAATTCACTGATCAAGCGATTAAAGCAATTGATGCTAGCCCACAAGCTTCGATTAGCGAAAAAATAATAAAAGATCATATGACAGATATTGCTCAATATGATGTGAACGGTTGGAAGTCAACTGAACTGAAAGAACGAAATAAAATATCAGAAGAAAATATTAGAAATATCGATATTACGGAAACCGTAGATGAAGATTTTGAAGTAGCAGAAGACAAAAAGTTATCCGATAATGGTCAGGATATAGTACAGAATGAAATAAAGCTATTACCGAGTGGACAAGAAGTAATTGTTGAATTGGATAATGGCTTTTTTGATTTTTTCAAAGAACATTATTATCGTTGGCAATGGGATTTTTGGACAATCACGATTTCCCTTTTAGTTACAGGTATGGCGTTATTATTTACGTCTATAAAGTTAGCTAAACTTTGCTATGAATTAGCGTTTAATTATATTTTAGCCACGATTATTGCACCAGCTGATGTTGCGGGTGGTCAAATGTTAAAACAAGTATTAAAAAGCATACTTAATACATTCTTGATCATTATCATGATTTTTATGTCCATGAAATTATATCTCATTGGTACAGAGTATATTGCAGCCAATATAAAAGGCCCAGCTTATTTAATTGCTTTAATAGCTATCAGTTTAGCGCTTATAGATGGGCCGGTTCTTTGTGAGCGTTTATTTGGTATTGATGCTGGATTAAAGAGTGGTTGGTCTGCGGCTGCTGCTAGTTATGCAGCTGTAAAATCTGGTGCTAAAGGTTTAAGTACTGTAGGAAAGGCTGCTGCTACTGGAACAAAAGGAGCGTTAGCTGTAGGTGGTGGCGTTGCTGGAGCTTTAAGTGGTTTAAAGGATGCAGTTAGTGGACAAGAGGAAGGTTCAGGTAATCAAGCAGGTAGTCTATTTGAAGAAATGAAAAATGATAGTGACAAGAATCAATCATTTGGTGGTACATCGGATTCTTCAGATAAAGGCATATCTCCTACTGGACTTCATGAAGACACAGATAATGATCCAGGCGGTATAGAAGAATCCACTTCAATGGCTGCTGATACTGATGCTAATGATAGTGACGTTGATACTCATTCAAATATGAATGGAGAATTACCAACATCAGCTTCCTTAGCCGAGTCTTCAAGTTCCGGATCTTCTAGTCAAGATGAATCTGGATCGATCCCTTCAGCGAAGGATCAAAATAATTCGGAAATGTCTTCAGCGTTACATGGGAATCAAAATGAATCTTTATCTTCAGGCTTAACAGATCAATCATCTGTGGGTTCTGGACAGACAAAGGATGGAAAAGAGTCCATTCCAAGAGAAAATACATCTGTTCCATTGGAAACAGCTTCACTTCAGGGGATGGAAAGTAATACTCCGGCTAAAGAGGGTGCTTCTGTTTCAGGTAAAGGAAATGGTGAAAGCCCTATTAGTACTGGGAAATTTGATTCTACTTCTCCATCTTTAGCTAGTGAAATGTCACCTGATCCAGGTGTAGG
>NZ_JBALMO010000278.1:0-8832 GCF_036963345.1 Bacillus sp. JJ722 | reverse complement strand
GTGTAGGAAATGATGGTGCTGGTTTTTCATCATTAGCAAGTGAGATGCCACCTGATCCAGGTGTAGGAAGTAACAGTGCAGATTTTTCATCTTTAGCAAGTGAGATGCCGTCTGAACCAGCAGGAATGCATAGTGATGCTTCTCCTATGGTCGGCGAAATGTCAAATGTACCTGAAGGTGCTAACCATAACGCTACATCTTTCGTTGCTGCTATGCCTTCTGAAGGTTCTAAGAATGTTGTATCTACCCCTGTAGAAAATGCTCAAACGTCCACTCCTAATGCACATAGGGAGGTTCGTCAAACTACAAATAGTAGTTCTAGCCCAGGAAATGCGAATACACAAAAGAGAGAAAATAGAACGGCATCCCAGGTTGTAAAAGATAAGGTTATGCAGTCACCAACTATTCAGAGAACAAAACGTTCTTATCAAATTGGTCAAAATACAACTCGATCATGGAAGAACAATCGAAATATAAACAATCAAAATATAAACAATAAGAAAAAGTAAGCAAGATACTAGAAAATAAGCATGGTTTTTTCATGCTTATTTTCTTTTTGAAAGGAGCATATGAGATGGCGACATATCGGATTCCAAAAGAGATTTCATCAGAGCTGAAGATCAATAAAGTTTTATATTTATTTGATTTGATTTTTATTCTAGGGGTATTAGCGATTACGCTAGTGTTTAAGAATTTTATTCATCCACTATTGTTCATTCCCTATTATATTTTTATGGCATTTTTTGCACTCGTTATGATTTGGAGACCGTTTACGAATCCTCAAAAGAGAATGTACCAGGTCTTGTATATAACGGTTATGAGAAGTCGTGATACATATTGTGCCATTGACACAGAACAAGAGTAGGAGGATAACGTTTTATGGCGATTTTTGATGAACAAGAAATGATAAAAAAAGCTGGTGGAGATAAGCAAAAGCGTTTTACGGTAGATTTAAAAAAACAATTACACTCCGGAAAGCTAAAAGCTGAACCCTTAATGCCAAAAGATATAGAAGTACCCGTTTCTTTAAAAAAAGAAAAACGAAAAATGAAGAAAAAACGAAATAAAAAACCAAAAGTAAAGCGTTCCATTGCGGAGATTTTACCAATTAGTGATATTACGGACTCTGGTATGTTTAAGCTACAAAATGATGAAGGCTATTTGGATATTTGGCAATTTGTTTCGAAAAATGTATATGCCATGAATGAACAAGAAACGAGATTTAGTATTTATAATTTAGCTCATATGTTTCAGGGTTATAGTCATGCCATTAAAGTTGTTGCGTTGAATTTTCCCGTTTCAACTTTTCGACAACAAGCATTTATCCAAAAGAAAATCCAAGCTTGTACAAATGACTTATATAGAACGTTGCTAGAACAGAAATTACGAGAGTTAGAGTACCTGGAGTTTAAACGTACTAATCGAGAATACCTGATTTTTATTTTTGGCCAAACAGAATTCATTGTGAAAGAACGTACAGAATCTATTCAACGATATTTACATCAATCAAGCCCGATCTTTTCATTGTCGGAAGATAAAAAGGTAGATATTTTGTATAAATTGAACAACCAAAATTCTAAATTAGGAACGAGATATTAAAGGGCGAGGTGATACTAAAAATGGTGGCTTTATTTCCTTTTAGTAGAAAGAAAGAGAATGCAGAAAAAGAACAAAAAAATAAACAAAGCTATAATCCCTATTTATTAGCTTCTATACAGCCACAAGGTGGCGTTAAATTTGAAGAAAGTTATATTCGTAAAGGGGATGGTTATGAAACGTGTATACACATTTATGACACGAATCGAAATGTAGATGATTTTTGGCTTGAGAACATCATGAATATACCAAATGTGATTACAACCTTAGATATTATAAGTGACGATAAAAACGAAGTAGTAGAAGCGATTAATAAATCGATGTCGGAACAAAGTGTTCGACATGATACGGCAAAGGAAAATATAGATCGTATAGATGCTGTTCAACAGTTTAGGGAATTAGAGCATTTATATGATGAAATCACGCATGGAGAAGTCATGAAACGTGTTCATCTTCGAATTTATGTATCTGGTAAAACCATTCATGAATTAGAAAAACAAGCTAAAGTAGTGATGGAACATCTATCAGCTTTAAATTTCAAAGGTGCTATATTTTTGAATGAACAAGAATATGAATGGCAGTCTCTTTTTACAAGTTTCGATACACAGAGCAAGTATATAAATAGTCGAAAAGGTAAAGAAATTCCGGCTATTGCTTTAGCTGGTGGGTATCCTTTTCACTTTACACAGTTAAGTGATCCTTACGGTACTTTCTATGGAACAACTGAAACCAATGGAAGTGTTATTTTTGATTTGTTTCATAAAGATAAACAACGAAAAAGTTATAATGCCGTACTTATTGGGATGATGGGTGCAGGGAAATCTACTTTGTTAAAGAAAGCAACGGTGGATAATGCTATTAAAGGGCATAAGATACGTGGTTTTGATATTGTAGGAGAGTTTAAAGATACCGTTAAAGAATTAAATGGGAAACAAATTGCTTTAGATGGTTCAGAAGGGCTTATTAATCCGTTGCAAGTGTATAAAACGGCAGATAGAGAAGACATATCGTTTACGCAACATCTTTCAAAATTAACGATCTTTTATCGCTTTATTGCGCCTGAAGCACAAGATGATGAACTAAAAGAGTATGAAAATTTACTTCGTAAGCTATATATTAAATTAGGATTATGGAATGATCAAAAAGGTGCAGAAAATCAGATTACAGGTTTACCAGTAGACAAATATCCGATTTTTGAAGACTTTTTGAAGTTTATTCGTGAAGAACTATATGAGGACTTTGAACAAAGAAAACATCATGAAAATTTAGGTGAAAATAGAAAGCATCGCTTAGAATTAATCGAATTAAATATTGTGAATTTAGTTGAGACCTATGCTGATTTATTCAATGGTATATCGACCATTGAGGATTTTAATGACGAGCAAGTGGTCTTTTTTTCGTTACGTCATTTATCATCTTTTAAACCCGAAATCTTTCAAGCTCAAATTTTTAATGTCATGAATTTGTTGTGGGATGGTATGCTTCAAAATGGTTCTTCGCAACTTCATGATTTTAATAAAGGTATACTCGATTTTGAAGATGCCATTCGTTACTTGATTATCATCGATGAAGCTCATCATATTATCAATACGAATAAAGGAAGCGAACACGCATTACGATTCTTAACGAAGTTTAGTCGTGAAGCACGTAAATATTTTGCTGGTTTATTTTATGCCAGTCATAGTATTCGAGATTTTGTTCCGGAGAATTCCGATCAAGCATTAGTAGAAGAAATTAAAAAATTGTTCGAACTAACACAATACAAATTTATTATGCAGCAAGACAATAATAGTCGAAAAATGCTCGAAAGAGTATTTACTGATCAGCTAACAGAAAGTGAATTGGCACGTATTCCATACCTGGCAACCGGAAATGTATTGCTGTGTATTAGCTCCGTTCAAAATATTTTATTTAACGTAGAAGTAACAGAGGAAGAATTAGCGTTGTTTGGTGGGGGTGCTTAATATGAGCACTCTTGTTAACCTCATACCTGGTAAATGGAAAGTAGGGCTGGCTCTTGGAGCTATAGCCCTATTAGGGTTTCTTGCAATAGGTGTAGCGAATCTCATTGTTATTGGTTCTAATGAAGGTAGTAGTGGTGATGGGGAATTTATAGCTGGTGATGTTGTCAATGTTTCTGCTGATGTATTAAGGCATCAACCTCTTGTCGAAAAGTACGCTGCTAAGTATGGAGTAAGTGAATATGTAAATATTATTCTAGCATTAATGATGCAAGAATCAGGCGGACAAGGAAACGATCCAATGCAAAGTTCGGAAAGTTTTTGCGGTAGTGTTGGATGTATTACGGATGTTGAAACATCCATAGATAAAGGTGTTCTTCATTTTAGTAATGTAATGGCCAAAGCGAATTATGATGTGAAACTAGCGTTACAGTCGTATAACTATGGCGGTGGTTTTATTGATTATGTGATGGAACGTGGAGGTAAATATACAAAAGAATTAGCTATTTCTTTTTCACAAATGATGTATAAAAAATTACAACATACCGGTATATATAGTTGTGTTCGTCCTGAAGCTGTTCCCTACCAGGCTTGTTATGGCGACTTTTTGTATGTTGATGCTGTATTGAAATATGTGAATACGTCAACTGTAGTCGGTGCTGATGGAAATACAGGTGTGAAGGTTGTTGATGTAGGTTACAGGTGGATTGGTAACTCAACCTATGTGTTTGGTGGAGGAAGAAATGCTGCTGACATTGCTGCTGGTCGATTTGATTGTTCGAGCTTTGTTCATTGGGCTTTTAAAGAAGTAGGAGTTGATCTCGGCCCATTAACGAGTACAAGCACAGAGACATTAAAGCACTTAGGAAAATCCGTTTCACCTAACAATATGAAACCAGGTGATTTGGTCTTCTTTGATACGTATAAGAAAGATGGCCACGTAGGAATTTATGTTGGAGATGGGAAATTTATCGGTGCTCAATCAAGTACTGGTGTTGCCGTTGCTGATATGTCTAGTGGGTATTGGGCGGAAACATTTAATGGTCGTGTGAAACGAATTGGTGGCTGATAAAAGGAGAATGGAAATGAAAGATTTTAAAAACAAACGAATGATTTTATTTGTAACGCTTACGATTATTGTCGTAGGCGTTACTGTTTTTAATCTATATGCTAACAGTCAAATTAATCAACATGAAGACAAAAAAGCGTTGCAATTTCAAAATGATTTATTGAAAGAAGAAAATGAAAAATTAAATGAGCGTTTGGAAAAAGTCGTTCCTTCAGCACAAGAACAACTTAGAAAAGAAAAGATTTCAGCAGCAGAAAAATTCATAGAGGTTGCCTTTACAAGAGATTCAAAAGGATATAAAGAGAGAAGAAAAAACGCTGAAAGTATAATGAATGAGACTGTATTTTCATATTTTTATCCTTCTGAAATATATGATTTAGGGGCATATAAATCTTGGCCAACTAACATTCAATTGTTTTTACAAAATGATTCACCAGAACAAAAACAAACGAAAGTAATAGCTGATTTTACAACAATATCTTCTTCTGAAAATCAAGAAGAAGATAAAACACGTAATGTGATTCAGCTTACTTTGGATCAAGAAGATGGTCGCTGGATAGTGGTTGAACTTCAAGAAATGATATTAGAAACACTTTAGGAAGGATGTAAAAAAAGATGAAATGGAAAATGAAAGAGAAAGAAGGTATCAACCTTAGAACGAAAAAATCACGAATATATGTCGTGATTTTATTTGTTTTAGTGATTGGTTTTGCATCTTTTTTATCATCGAAATTGTATCTCCCTGAACACTCAAGTTATTATCATACCGAGTTAAATACAGATATTAATATTACATCTGCAAGTACATTGATGATACATAGTTGGACATACAATCCTAAGAAGAATTTTATGGAAGTGGCATTCAAAATAGATGGAGAAGAAGCAGATGATTATACATTTGAAGGTGTAGAAAAAGCAAATCCACAAGTACCTTTACCTATTAAAAAGGTCTATCAAGATGAAAATCAATTTGTCCTACAAATTGAAAATGTATCTCCAGATTGGGGAGCGATAGCATTAGATATTTATAAAGTTCATTCGAATGTAAGTGATATAGATTTTAATGACGTTAATCAAGAAATTAACGTAAATGAAGAAAAAGAATTCATGAGTACTATTTATGCTGACCAGAGAAAAACAGAGCAATCGGGAACGCTGTCTATTAAAAGACAGTCTGAATATGCGGTTTATTTCGTGCAGAAAGAACAAGAAAAACTGAAAAAACAAATTCAAAAATATGATATGGCTATTGAAATAGAAAATAAGAATCAAACGAAATTAGCTAAAGAGATAATGGAGGTAGAGGAAGAACTAGAGTTTCAAACAGAAGGAGATAAAGCAGATTCGCAAGCGCAAATTTCCTCGAAAACAGATGCAATAAATCAAAGTAAAGAAACGATTAAAGGTTATCAGTCAGAGCAAGAAAATTTACGTGCAAAAATTGAAAAGTTAGATGTAAAAATCGATTCAATACAAAAGGAGTGGGGACATGAAGGGGACATGACCCCTAAAAAATAGGGACACGAAGGGGACATGGTACAAAAATAGAGGGACACGAAGGGGACATCTAAGTAATCTTCTTGCTATCACGTTTTTGTCAGGCTTTGCCTGACCTAGCACCTCCGGTGATAGCAAAAACCCCTTATGCTCTGCTCTCTATTTTTGTGCTCTCTCTACAAGAAAGCAAACAAACAGAAATAGGTGAGAATAATGGATTTGATAGTAAGAAACGTTGATCCAGTAGCAGTTAAAAAAATTGACGAACTAGCAAAGAAAAATAATCAATCAAGACAAGAATTTTTGAAAAATCAGTTAGAACTTCTCGCTTTTTATCGACAACAAACTGAAAGGGAAATGCACCTTCAAAATTTAATTGAAAAGAACATTTTTACCATGACAAATTGCTACAAAGAATTAGAAAAGATGAATGATTTAATGGCTGTGATTATGGATGAGTAACGAAAATGTGGTTCCTGGTGTAGTTCTGAAAACAAGATTTATTATCTCAACTAGAAGAGAATTTTCGAATTATATTGAGTATATAGATCGTGAAGAAGCGAAACAAAAGGGAGAACTACATTCTGAAATGTATGCCTTATATCAGGATTACATGGGCAATCCTGATAAAACTTCATCTTTGTTTACAGAGAATCAAGATCGTCTACAAGAAGAAGATAAAAAGAAACTGAAGGGAATATTTAAAGAAGCTCAACAGAATAAAAGTATCATGTGGCAAGATGTCATTTCATTTAATAACGCTTGGTTAGAAGAACATGGTTTGTATGATTCAAAGACTCATAGCGTGGATGAACGAAAATTAATGGATGCCACTAGATTAGCAATGAAAGAAATGACTAAAAAAGAAGGTCTAGAGAAAACAGCGATATGGAGTGCAGCCATTCATTATAATACGGATAACATTCATATTCATGTTGCTACAGTTGAAAAAACACCAACTAGGGAAAGAGGTAAAAGAAAACCTCGAACCCTAGATGCTATGAAATCTAAAGCAGTTAATCACTTAATGGATAGGAGTGAATTACAAAAACAAATAAATGATTTAATTCGAAAAAATATGGTTGATGAAAAGAAAAAAGATTCTACTTTTAAATGGCGTAATCGTGAATTTAAGCCACTATTTTTATCTATTTATAATCGTTTGCCGGAGGATAGAAGACAGTGGAAATATAGTTATAATACATTGCAGCCAGTTAGGGCAGACATTGATCAATTAACTAAACGTTATATTGAAAAGTATCATAAAGATGATTACGAGAAATTTCTTTCACATCTAGATAAAGAAGTACAATCTTTAAAGAAGGCTTATGGTGAAGGAGATAAAGAAAAAGGAAGGTATGAGGATTATAAGAAAAATAAAATAGAAGATTTATATAAACGAATGGGCAATGCTTTTTTAAAAGAAATGAGAGAGTACGATCAACAACAAAGAAAGTTACAGTATGGAAAAAAGTATTCAAACTCTAAGAAATACAATTCGTTTGTTCGTGGTACTTCCATGCAATACACACTAAAGAAAATGGAACGTGCATTAAAGTCAGAATATGAGAGTTGGAAGAACTTACGTTATTATGAACAGTTACAAAGAGAAATTGAATATGAGAGAAGATGATAATAATACGCCAAGAAGAATGAGGGTGAAGAAAGAAACTTTTCTTCATATAAATGAACCTGGTATTTACTTTGTTGAAAGGAGAACTGCTTAATGTCGAAAAAAAGAATGATAACTTATTTTTCATCCAAATCAAATAGTAGAAAATATAGTAAAGATAATTTTTTTAAATAGACTGTATTGTGAAAAAATAAGGTGTGCTTGTAAGAATTAAGAAACATCTTTACTGATTCTATTTTGAACTAACGATAGTATGGTATGATTTAGGTGATGAATGAATAAGGGGTGTAAGTGTGGAAAAGAACGTAGTAGTTAAAGAAATATTTTCTTGGATGAAAGCTATTTTGCTTGCAGTAGGTTTAGTATTTATATGTCGACAATTTTTGTTTACACCAATTACAGTTTCTGGTCCGTCAATGATGCCTACTTTTGAAGATCAAAATAAAGTCATCGTAAGTAAAATTAGTGAAATAGAACGATTTGATACAATTGTATTTAAAAGCGACTTATCAGAAAGCGAGTACATAATTAAGCGAGTAATAGGCTTACCAGGCGATACGATTGAAATGAAGAATGATATTCTTTATGTAAATGGAAAAGAATATAAAGAACCTTATTTACAAGAACATAAAAGTAACCTTAATCAAGGTGCGACATTGACTGAGGATTTTACATTAAGTGAGAAAACAGGTAAGTCTGTAGTGCCAGAAGGTTCCTATTTTGTATTAGGTGATAACCGACAGAAAAGCACTGATAGTAGAGCTTTTGGTTTTATTGAAGAAGACGCGGTTTTAGGTGAAGTTAAGCTTCGTTTCTTCCCGTTTGATGAAATAGGATTTGTAAAATAAGAATGTAGCTGGAAAAAGAATAAGTGAAATGCGAAACGATACATATTATTAGATATATAGAAAAAGAGGATGTTCAAAAGTTTACCTTTTGTAACATCCTCTTTTTTACAAAGATAAGAAAGTTTTTGCGCGGTGTCTAGCTCCAGCGCCCAGCTCCTAGTGGACTTCGCCATCCTCCCTACGATAAGTCAACTAAGAAATGCTGAAACGGCCCGTTCAGCCCCGACA
>NZ_JBALMO010000277.1:0-5251 GCF_036963345.1 Bacillus sp. JJ722 | reverse complement strand
AAAAAGGCCATTAAAGAATAATCTAATCGAAAAATCACATAAATACAACCATATCGTTTAATAATCTCAAGTGTTCTTTTTGTATATAAAAAGTGCTATGTGTATTGCATAATAAAGGAGCCTATGATCGATTTGGATATGCAAATATTATCCAAGTTGTCAGATTTATCATTTCTTGCAATATCAGCACCTGATTTCCCATTCACATAAAGCTTCACCATTTGAAGTTTTAATTCAGCTGTAAAAATTCGACGTTGACGTGGCATAGTACGCTCCTTTAAGTTATTAGACTTAATGTACTAGCCCTCATATTATCTATCCGACTTAACATAGCCGATTCATTGATTTAGATGAAAATGTAGTAGGGGATGTACTTGATCAGATTGTAGATAGTTATGATGGAGTGGATAACAATCAGTTTAAAATTGAAAAGAAAGAAGAACCTTTGGATAAGCTTAAGCGTATTATGGCTAGTACAGGTGAGACAAGGATATCTGAATTACAGAAGGAGATGAAAATTAGGATTAATCTTGTCTCTGAATTAATGAAACAGCTTGTAACTGAGGAATGGGTAGTCAAGAAGGTAAAGGGTATAAATTAGTTGCAAGTGAAGATGAGTTGGATAAATGGAGGAGTCACTGAGATAAAGTGGCTTCTTTCTGTTTGTGTAAATAAAAGCCCCCAGTAAATAGGGAGCTTATTAGGGTTATTTGTATACTGATTTAGGAACATTAGCTTTCGGATTACCTGCTGAATAAGGAGCAATTTCATACTCTTGGAAGATGACACTGACTCCTGTTTTAGTGAAAATAAATGAAGTTTCATTGTTTAAGTAAATATCCTTAACTGTAACATCATTAAATAAAAGATCATACTTTTTGAAATAATTTAAAATATATTGTTTTGTCTTTGTTGCTTTAGATGGGGACACAACATTTGGCAATAGTATTCTTTTTCCTGTTTTGATGTTGAAGTTAAATGTATCTACTCGTCTTAAACCATGGGCTCCTCCGGTATAAGCGTCAGTGTAAATTATTACACTTATATAGTTGCTATCTTGATAGGCAAGTTTGTAGCTAGTCTTATAACTGTAGTTGCATGTAGAAGGATATTTAACACACATTTCATCGCCTTGTATTTCTTTCATCCCTTTCATCAACTCGTTATAGGCTTGATAATGTGATTTATGATTCTTCTGGAAAAAAGTGTTAATTTCATTCTGTACATTTGAGTTTTTAATACCTGATAGTTTAGGGTAAGCTAAATCCTTTATACCTTTGTAATGAACAGTTGCACCCTTAATTGGGTTAGATGCTGCTTCAGATTGTATTGTACCTATTGAAAATACTCCTAAAATAAGTACGAATAGAATAATTACCTTTAAGAAATTGAACTTTTTCACTTTATATCCTCCTTTGTAAATATGCACCAAATTCATTATATAGTATGTTGTACTTTTTGACACTTGACACCGAAAAATAGGTAACTCGAAGGGAAGGATTGAAAATGGGGAAAGTGTTGTGTTTATAAGGGTTTACGACACTTTTTGGTTAAGACAAATTGGACTCGACATGTAAAACTCGTAGAAACATTGATGTACCAATGGTTTGAGGGTGGTTTTAGTGTGAGATTGATGAAATTAGGAAGGGTGACAGTGGTATAAAGCTTTGTTAAATAAGGGGGTTCCGAGTCACTTATCGAGTTACTTTTGGGTGATTTTTAGTGAAAATATGCAAATTAATGGATAATGATAAATTTTGTTAGGATTGTGAGTTGGTGAAAAGTTGAAACTGAAAATTTAACTATGGTGTGGAGATAGAAGTGCTATAGGGTACGTCGAGGTATTAGACTTAACAGAGGATGTAAACTAACCCCTGGTAAACCTTGTAAAATTAATGTTTTCACTTACGTAAAATTCTAATTATGCTTACCTTAATCCGTATACTCATATCCAGTCAACAATCTACTCCAATTACCCATACATTACAACGATCAATCTAACTGCAGCAAAATTCCAGTGTATAAAATTTTAAAAAAGCATTATTTTCAAAGGAAAAATCAATTATTTATATATTTTATTGAAAAAATTCTTATAAAACCAAAGCAGATATAAGAAGGTATAAACGATAAATTATAGAATATTTATATATACAGGAACTATTCGTAGGGGGTGCTTAGTTTGAATAATCACCATGAAACGCCCGAAGAAAAAAGAGAGAGGTTAAGAAAAGAAGCACTCAAACAAAATCCAACAGGTGCATTAAATGATGGATATAATAGAGCTGAAAATGGTAATTTAGCAGACTTGGTTGGGGGTTTAGGTTGGAAAGGAACAGGAATATTAATTGTTGTTTTAATAATTGGATATGTATTATATAACTTCTTCAACTAGCAGGTTTAATGGCTTAGAATCAGAACTGACATAAGTCAGTTCTTTGATCATGGTAGGTTAGTAAAATAAGTTATATGGTGAAATAATGTAAAATAAATATGCTAACTCCAAGGAGTGATTGAAGGTGAAATTTCGCAAAGCGAATAACAATGATATTAAAAAATTGGTTGAATTAAGAAAAAAGCAATTAGTAGATGAAGGGTTAGAACCAAATATAGATATTGATTCCGAACTAACTATCTTCTTTAAAAATAAGTTAAGTGATGGCACTTTAATTCAATGGCTAGTAGAAGATAAAGAAGAAATTATTGCTTGTGGTGCAGTGATTTTTTATGAATTTCCTCCTAGTTATACGAATAAAACTGGAAAAAAAGGTTATATCGCAAATATGTATACTAATGAAAATTATCGTGGACAAGGTATCGCAACAATGCTGTTGACTAGATTAGTTGAAGAAGTTAGGACTTCAGGTATTTCAAAAATATGGCTCGGCGCATCAAAAATGGGCAGACCAGTGTACAAGAAGTTTGGTTTTATAGAAACGGATGAATATTTAGAATTAAATATTATTTAGTAATCTACAAGTTATTTTATTGTACTAACGGAGCAGCATTCCTGTAATAAATGGACAGAGTTTTCATTATGTAAAACTGAATTTTTTTTGTGAATAGTGCTTTAGTTCAATAAGTACCATCAAAGACCATAAACTAATGGTCTTTTTTTTGCATTACAGATAAAATGTGGATTTTAAGATTACTTTTAAATCAGATATTTCAAATGTAATATACCCTCAAAGATATACATTTTTTTGTTATGGTTTATTGATATTCTGTAAGAGAGTATTAAAACAGAAAATTATTGGGAGGTAAGAATGTCAGAATACTTTACACTAGAGTATGAGATTAGTTGAAACAATAGAATCTATATGACTGTAAGTTGTGCGGAATTGTGAAAATACAATAAATTTTAAAGCTAAAACAATAAAAGTAATGAAATAACTAAAAAAGGATGGACTTGAACAGATGCTTATAGTATTTTCTATTTATTTATGTATTGGACTTCTTATAGGGTATTACAGACTTAAAGACATAGACGATGTAATTGAGGATTATGAAAATGGCGAAGAAATGATAGATGAAGAATTACAATTGCTCGATAGCATTACCCAGTTAAATAATACATTGGGAGGTAAATCTTCTTTAATAGTTTTTTATGTAGTACATGCTTTGTTTTGGTTGCCAATTGAATCAAATTACTATGTTAAAAAATTCATTAGTTTCTTCAAGAAAGAAGATTAAAAAAGGCAGAAGGGACATTTATTATGGCAACGTTAGATTTTTACGATGATTTTTTAGATCATTAAATACTATCTGAAGGCAATTATGAAAGATGTAAAAGAATGATTACCAGTGCTTATGATTACAAATACATATCAAATAACGAATATCAATATTTAATGAATAAGCATAAAAAGAAGCACAGTGAAGCGGTTAATAATATTTTCAAAGAAAATTTAAAATCGAATACAGAGAAGCTGCTAGAATTATGGATTCCTTAGTCGAAAAAGGTTATGTATCTGAGTATATCCTAAAAAGCGATTAAGATACGTTTTAAGAACAAGCTACAATGATTCATTTTTTAATAAAAAAAGAGCTGAAAAAATCAGCTCAAGTGTCATTTAGATGGGGGTTTCAATAATAGGCCAATGCTAACCAAACCAGAAAGACCAAAAATTGTGTAAATTACTCTAGATACAACAGTGTCTTGACCGTCAAATAGTTCGGCAACTAAATCAAACTGAAATAAACCAACTAATCCCAAATTTAATGCGCCAATGATAATAATTATAAGTGCTGTTTTGTACAAGGTGCTCATTAGCCTTCTCCTTTCAAACGTTAATAATAAATCAAATGAAATCTACTAAATAAAACGTAGATAAGAGAAAATTAATTATCATAACGATTGGATGAGTTTAGATGGAAACGATAGTGTTTTTATATATTTATGTGTTCATTTACTAAATATGCGCAGGAAACTTTTAAATTAGAAAAGGAGGTATGTTGTTGTATTTCTATAGGTATTACATGGCGGATTTTCACCGTGATAAATACGAAAAAGCTGAACTATTGTGGCTATGGTTTGACTACCATGCAGAAGTTTATGATCGTGGTCTTTGAAGTCAATATTCATTAATATTTGATAAAACAACGGTGACGTATAAATGTCAACACTAACATGTACACTTTCGCTTGTTTAAGGCTGTACAAAATCACTCATTTTCTTTCGCTAAATGATTCTTCATACGATAAGAATCTCCTACAATCGTATCGACGCTTGCGTGATGTAAAATGCGATCTAAAATCGCATTTGCCAGTTTTGGTTCTTGGAAAATGAACTGAAAAAACAACTTCGCATCTTCTTGATCAATCGGTAAATAACCGATTTCATCGATAATTAACAACCTAAACTTCGTGTATGTTTTAAACGGCTCTCTAAACGATTTTCAAGCTTCGCTTTCTTCAGATTTTGAATCAAATCATGACACTTAATAAAGTAGGTGCTTGTTCTTTTCTTCGCTGCGGCAATCCCAATCGACGTGGCCAAGTGGGTTTTTCCAACACCACTCGGACCTAAGAACACGATATTTTCATTCGCTTCAATAAAGCGAAGCGTTGTGAAATCTAACATTTGTTGCTGATTAATGTTCGGTTCTTGCTTCATCCATCACGGTCTTCATATTGTCTGTAATGATCGATATGGTGGTTTTAAAAGAGTATGGAGGACAATATGAAAATAAGGATTATGCTTTCTATGACTGCACTATTATCATTCACTTTATTTGGATGTAATAATTATAAG
>NZ_JBALMO010000276.1:0-6683 GCF_036963345.1 Bacillus sp. JJ722 | reverse complement strand
CGCGAGGTTCGGGTGCTCGTCGGTAACGAAGAGGTTTTCCGAGGCGTTCCGTTTAAGCTCGGCATTAATGAGCAGGGCGATCAGTCGATAACGGCTTACGATTATAACGTTTATCTTTCGAAGTCGTCCGACCATCTTAAATTCGCAAACAAAAAAGCATCGGACATTATTCGTTCTATTTGTACTAAATACGGAATCAAGACCGGACATATCGACGACACGAAATACGTCATCCCTCGGCTGATTTTCAAAGGCAAAACGTTATACGATATGGTTGTTGTCGCGCTAACTGAGACGCGAAAGCGGACGGGCAAGCGTTACTTTTTACGCAACGCTAAAGGCGCGCTTGAGCTTCGCGAAGTAAAATCGCAAACAAAATTTCTCCATATCGAAGCTGGACGCAACTTAATGAGCGCGAACTTTACCGAAGACATCGAGGAGCGTAAGACGCAAGTCAAACTAACGGGTGGCGACGAAAGCAGTCCGGTCGAAGTAGTCGTCAAGTCTAACGATGCGATTCGCGATTATGGAATCATGCAACATTACGAACATAACTCAGAGGTAAAAGCGACTAACAAACTAAAGCCTTTGGCGGACGCATTACTTAAGGAACTAAATAAAACGGAGCAGGAGTTCGATATAGAAGCGCTAGGCGATGTCGCCATGGTTTCGGGTGTACAGATTAAAGTCACCGAGCCCATGACCGGCTTGTCGGGCGCTTTTTATATTTCCGCAGATTCGCACAAGTTTAGCGCTGAGGGTTTACACACTATGTCCCTTAAGCTTCGTCGCGAGCTTGAATTGCCGGAGCAAGAATATGAAAAGCCGGAGGAACAAGCGAAGCCGGCGAAAACGAAGGAAGATGTTCGCGCGGGAAGTACGAGCGGTGGTAGTAGTGGAGACTCTTCGTCAGCAGTCGTTAGGCTCGCTAACAGTTATAAAGGCAGACTTAGTTATAAATACGGTGGTAAGAACGTCGAAGGTGGTAGCGCGGACTGTTCCGGATTTACTTATTACGTATTTAAGAAGGCGGCAGGCATCAATATCGGACACGGAACTAGCACGCAGGCAAAGAAAGGGCGCAAAGTATCGAAAGCGGACGCGCAGCCGGGCGACCTTGTATTCTTTCAAGGCACATATCGAAAGGGCGTTTCGCACGTCGGCATTGTAACGCGACCCGGATATTGTGTAAGTCTCGCGTCAAGTGGATGCGAGGAACACAGCTACGTTTCAGGCTATTGGGGCAAGCATTTTATGCAGATTAGGAGGGTTTAGCGAATGGTAATGAAGCACTTAAAACCGGAAGGTGATCCGTACTCACAACTAGTACAGGAAATGCAATTGAACGGCTATAACAAGGCGGTCGATATCGAAATTGGCACGGTTATCGCTGCGCCTCCTAACATCAAGATACGCCTCGATAGTTCGCCGATTGAACTCGATAAGGACGACTTAATTATCGCGGAACACTTAACGCGGCATACACGCATCGTAACGCTGACACATAACGAACTTGCCGAACGTGACTTAGGCGATAAAACAGAACGCGACCACCTCGACACTGACGATTTGGCAGCACCTTTGACTTCGTATAAACACAATTATATCGAGCTACAGTTCGAGGATGTACTCAAGGTAGGCGACCGTGTTATCGTCGATTGTCTCGAAGAGCAGATGCTTTATGTAGTTCGCGACAGAGCGAGGTGGTATTGATGGCGCTAACGCCCGATAATGTTACGGAGCTTTTGGACGATTATCTTGCGGAAGAAGAGGAAGGGCAGGCCATCGAGCCTTCGAAAACATATCGTATCAACTTCGACGGCACGAATCGACTAACGGGCATGGTCGACGATCTGGACGCAGTTAAGCAGTTTTCGCGAAAGGCTCTGATAACAAGCCGAAGTCATTTCTTAATTTATACGGACGATTACGGATGCGAGCTCGAAGACTTAATCGGACAGGACGTAACGGACGCGTTCCTAGAGTCGGAAGTACCTCGAATGGTTCGCGAAGCATTAATTTATGACGACCGAATTATCGAAGTCAATAACATAAGATTACGCCGTGAAGGTGACGCGCTATTCGTTGCTTTGACGGTTATTTCTATTTTCGGAGACTACACGCAGGAGGTGAGACTGTAAATGGCGATGTATAGTACGCGAACAGCCGACGAAATATTAGATTCGATGAAAGACAGTGTTCGCGATGACGTAGATAAGCGAGAAGGAGCGGTCGTGCACGATATGCTTGCGCCGCCAGCGATGGAATTCGAAATGATTGGCTTTGAGCTTGACGCGATACTTGAGCTAGGTTTCGCTGACACTTCGCAAGCTGAGTATTTAGAGCGAAGGACTGCCGAACTTGGCGTATTCCGAAAGGCGGCAACTAAAGCGGAAGGCGAACTTATATTTACAGGCGACGAGGGCGCAGAAATACCAATAGGCACGCGAGCCTTAACGGGCTCGGGTGTCTTTTTTGTGGCGACCACTTACGGAGTTATCGCGGAAGGTACGGCGACAGTCAAGGCGGAAGCAATCATAGCGGGCGCGCAAGGTAACGTAAGCCCCGAACAAATTATTGCGATTGAGAACGCACCGAACGGCATTAAATCCGTCACTAATCTCGCAAACTTCGAAGGTGGCGTCGACACGGAATCGGACAGCGACCTTAAGGCGCGCTATTTGCTGAAAGTCCGCAAGCCGATTACGTCCGGCAACACCTACCACTACGAAAAGTGGGCGACTGATGTTGAAGGCGTCAGCAGAGCGCGGGTCTATCCGATTTGGAACGGCAACGGCACGGTAAAAGTCGTAGTCATTGACGCGAACGGACGCGCGCCAAGTCCAGCGATTGTTGAGGATGTTATCGCGAACATTGAGCGCGAGCGACCGATAGGCGCAACGGTTACGGTCGTACCTGTTCGCGAGATTGCTATAAACATAGCGGTCACTCTAACGTTAGAGGGTGCGTTATTGCCCGTCGACGTTCAAGCGGAAGTTGAAGCGAATATTAACGGCTACTTGGCGCAAGCTGGCAACATCATCCGTTACTCGCAAATAGCTAACGCGATTATTGATACACAGGGCGTTGTCGACTACGAAGGACTTACGATAAATGGCTCGACAAGTAACGTTGTGATTGACGGAGAATCGACCGCAATAGTCGGCGAGGTGATTTTGAATGC
The DNA here is from genome assembly GCF_036963345.1 of Bacillus sp. JJ722. Lineage (NCBI taxonomy): Bacteria > Bacillati > Bacillota > Bacilli > Caryophanales > Bacillaceae > Bacillus > Bacillus sp. JJ722. Next base: position 3,499 of record NZ_JBALMO010000276.1, on the reverse strand, counting down.
AGGAGCTTAAGCGAAAGTTGTACGATTTATTGCCCCGATATTATGACGAGTCGCCCGAAGTTGAAGCGATAATGCACGCCAGCGCGGTCGAATTGGACGAAGCAAGGCGTAAGGCACGTGATTTGCTCGATCAATTTTTCGTACGTACAGCAACGTGGGGGCTTGCGGATTGGGAACGCGTGCTTGCGCTTCCGCCTGCGCCTCATTCCGATGTAGAGTTCCGTCGCCAACGCATACTCGCGAAACTAGCAGGGAACGCGCCAGCAACGCTTCGATATATGACCGACTTGATAAACGTTTATGTGCCGAAGCGCGACGCCGAAATCATCGAGCATAACTCGGAATATCGCTTCGAGGCGGTCGTTCCTCTAGCGGACGACAATCCGATTGATACAGGCGAAATCTATCACGCCATAAACGAAGTAAAGCCAGCGCACTTAGGATTCGACTTGGTTGGCGAATTGCGAGACGTAATAACCGTTACTGGGCGCGAGTATAGCTTCGATGTGCCCTACCTGATTTGTAACGAGTTCAGTACGGACGACGCGCAGGGCATCGGAATCAAAGATAAGGCGACGGTTATCGCGAGAGAGTACGGATTCGAAGTCCCTTATTTAGTTTGTGGCGAATTTTATGCGGGAGAGGAGTGGCGATAGATTGGCGATTAAGGATTTGTATATCGACGAAACAGTTAACTTTATGGCTTCGCTCGCTAAACGAGCAATTGTCGTAATTGACGGCGTTGAGCGAGAGTATACGATTTATAGGACGAATAAAACCGAACGCAAAGTTAAGCATTTCGTTTATCTGACGAATGAGCAAGGCACAGTTTCCAGTGCGCGATTGCTAGACGGACAAGGGCGCGAATTACAGACGCGGGGATTTAGTGTTAAAAAGGGCGCTGATGGGCTCGTTGTTACGTTTGTAGTAGAGCTAAATTTAATCGAAGTGAAGGAGGGATAAAATGGCGGAGATAGGACGTACTAATCCATATGTAAAAACGATTTGGTTTGACCGAATTAGAGACGTTATTGACGGTGAGATTATTCAGGAAGGAACGCGGTTTAATCAAGCGCGCGCCAACAATATCGAAGATGGTATTTATACAGCGCACGATTTTATAATCGAACTTAATAACGAACTTACAAGGTTGCGCGTACAGTTAGAGCTTGACGGACGTGTGCCGGGCAATAGTGGTGCTTTCGCGGATTTCCTTGACGGTACGACGAATAAGCTTACGTTACAAGAGGCGAGCGCGGACATACTCGAAGCTGTTTCGATTGGCGCTACGCAAATCAAAGTCGATAGTGTCGTGGACTTTACGCAATTTACGGAAGTTACGGTTTATGACGGCACGAAACACGAAGATACGCTTGTGACTGCCGTTGATACTAGCGCGAAAACTATTACAGTGCAGGCGTTGAAAAATGAGTATGTAAAGGGCGCGAAGGTACAGCGAAGTAGTGCGAAAGTTGATACGTTAAATAAACGAATGCAAATCGGTGATTGGTCGACATTTACCGTGAGCATGGCGGAGGTGAACTAGGTTGGCTGTAACCAAATTAGATTATTCAAAAATTCAAGTTGGTACTTACGTTTGGAAAGATTATCCTGGTGGTAGTTATCCAGATGATAAATATTTATATGTGCATGCTGGTATTTATGAGTCTTTTTTGAGGTTTGATACATCAGAAATTCCTAAAAATGCGTTAGTGTCATCTGTGAGATTACATTTACGAGTCGAAGAGTCCAGCCAAGTTACTATAAAAGTAGGTAATGTTTTGGATCAAACGTTTGATTCAAATATTATATGGTATAGAAAGCCTGATATAACTGGACCATTCGAAACTCAATCTGTTTATGTGCCTTCCGGAGCCGAAGCGAAATGGGTTGTTTTTGATATTAAAAGCATTTGGGATGTAAATAGAATTCAAAATGGAGTATTAGGTACGTTGTCATTAGGATTGACTACAACTGGCAGTTCTGCTCGTATAAATTCGGATAATGCAACATCAATTGCATATAGACCTTACTTAGAAGTAGAGTATACGACAAACAATACGCCAACATTATTGCTGAACACGGAAAATAACCGCACGCTCTACGAAAATGACACGCTATCAATCGACGGCTCGGCAACGGACGCCGACAATGGTAATATCGTAAACGTTAAATATTCGATAAACGGCGGTACAGTTCGCGCAATTGCTACGGCAATCTCGAACGGCACGGCGCCTATTCCTTTCGCGAAAACTCTAACGTGCAAGAACGGTAAACTATTCGACGGCGAGACCGCAGTAACCGAACAACTTGTCGAAGGCACAGCGAACACCTTACGCGTATGGGCGGAGGACGACCAAGGCGGAAAATCGACGGAGCAAACACGTACATTCTACGTAACGCCCAACCGAGCAGCAACGGTGACTATCGACACCCTAGAGGTGGTCAGCGACCTAATTAACGCGGACAAAGTAACGATTACTGGCGCGGTTACCGACCCGGAAGGACAGGAAGTTATCGTCAAATACAAGGTAAATGACGGCGCGTTCATCGAGATTTATCGCGGACAAAGTGGCGCATTTAGCTTCGACGTCAGCCTAGCGACGCTCAATATCGGCAACAACCAAGTCACGCTACAAGCGACTGACAGCTACGGATTTGTGACGACTAAATCTTTCCCACTCGCGAAAACGGAGAACCGGACGGCGCTGAAAGACGCAACAGAACGTTATACGGTTACGCCGCCGAAGGGAACGGCGCAAGGCATCATCGTATGGGTTCAACGCGAGGTCGGCGATTTAACGGTCGGCATAAACGTATCTATGTCGGCAAAAGGCGAGCAAGAGCAGTTTGTCGCGATGACATTATCGAACACGGCGCCAGTCAGCGAAGGCGTTGTCGAGGACGAGTTCGTTTATGATGCGGGCGCGGCGAAAGAACATATCGTGCTCGAAGTCAATATGCATCGCGAAAACGTGACGTCAAATGCGGCGATTATATTAATTTCGGGGGTGTTGAGCTAATGACGATTTTACGCAGAAAGCGACTACCGGACGGTAGCTTCGGCGAGCTTGAAAAAGTGTTCGAAGGCGAAACGCAGGCGGAGCAAATTGAGAAACTTCAAAGCGACTTAGATAACGCGATCATTGAGCTTACGACTCTTATCGCGATGCAGGGCGGCGGAGGTGGCGGAAGTGTTTAACGAAAATTCAATCGTAGTGCAAGCGTGGATACGCAAAATCGAGCAAGGGGCGGTGACATCCGATGATGTGCCGGCTCTTTTTAATTTGCGCGAAGTTGTCGCGACTATTTTGGATTCGAAAGGGGATGCGAAGAATGTTTAACGAAAATTCGATTGTGGTGCGCGTTTGGTTTACGGCGGTCTTGGCGGGCACATATACTTTCGCGCAAGTGCCGAACTTATCTAATCTGCGCGATGTGGTCGGCGCGAAGTTGACCGAATTTGGCTACGTAATTGAGGGGGCTGGCTGATGGCGGA
>NZ_JBALMO010000275.1:0-3928 GCF_036963345.1 Bacillus sp. JJ722 | reverse complement strand
CCTTTATCTCAGTCGGTGGTCGAAAGAAGATACGGAGCAAAACGGGTACTTGCGCTTTTCTTATATATTTTATAAACCAATCTTGCTTTTAAGTCGTAGTAGTCGATCACCAAATAATCGGTAGGCTAGCTTAGATTTAATAGCTAGTAAGAAGTAGACAAGTGCTCCTACACCCGCTCCGATAATAATCATAATAAGAGCTGGAAAGAAACGTTCTTCATTTAAGAACAGAGACAGCCCATTCATCGTTAGTACAACAACAACGGACATGATTAACGTAAAGATCCCCATCAACATCGTTCTCTTGAATACCAGCTTATAACTGTAACCCGTAAAGTAGTAAATAACAAAGAAGTTAATAACAGTAGCAACTAAATATCCTAAACTTGTTGCATAAATAGCCCCTTCTGTTTCAAACATGCGGATTAGTGGAATATTCAATGCTAACTTCACTAAGAAACCTATTAATAAACTTAAGACCGTATATTTTTGTTGATTAATTCCTTGCAATACAGCAGCAGTGACAGAAAAGAACGCGAACAATATCGCAGTCGGTGCATAGGTTTGTAATACTTCTGCACCTAATTGATCATAGCCATAGAAAACCGTATAAATTGGTTTAGACAATACTGACATTCCAATTGCTGCCGGTAAAGTTAAGAACAGCAGTACTTGAAAAGCTTGGTTTAACTGATTTGTAAACACTTCCGTATTTCTTTCAGTATAGGCTTTCGTTACAGAAGGAACAATAGTCATTGCAAAGGCCGTCGCCAATGACATTGGAATAATAACTAGTTTTTGCGTATTGAAATTCAAAATCCCAAAAGCATCACCCGCAATTGACTTAAGGCCAATCGATGCCATCGCAGAGTTAAACGTTAATGAATCGACCATTTGAAAAAGTGGCATTGCAATTCCGACGAACACAAATGGAATCGAATAAAGAATAATTTCTTTATACATATCTCTTAGTGGAATTCTTGTTGTTCGCTGATCTGTTTTCGCCTTCTTCTTCAACTGTGGCTTAACTTTATTCCAGTGCATTAATAAGACAATTAAGCCTCCAAGAGCACCTACAAACGCTGCAAAAGTTGCAACGCTTATCGCAGTTACGACGTCTCCATCCAATACGTACATCACGACGAAAGCTCCACCTAATAAAACGATAATACGTACGATTTGTTCAACTACCATTGAAATAGAAGTTGGTCCCATCGATTCATTGCCTTGAAAGAAGCCTCTTATTAAGCTCATGAATGGTACGATAATTAAGGCGAAACTAACTGCTCTAATAACCGTAGCAATTTCCTCTGGCGTAAAGTTTTCCTGTCCTTTTCCCATTGCTTCCCCTAATCCTGGAGCGATGAAGTAGAGAACTAAAAAAGCTACCATACCTGATATCAACATAATTTTCAAACTAGATCGGAACAATTTTTGACCGACATCATATTCACCCATGGCATTATACTTTGCCACGAATTTGGATACAGCTAACGGTAGCCCACCCGTTGCTATACTTATAAATATAGTATATGGTACATATCCATAGGAATATAGCTGTGTACCCTTACTTCCTACAATTGCTTCAAACGGAATAACATATAACAATCCTAGTACCTTAGATAAGACCATTCCTATCGTTAGAATAAAGGTACCCTTTAACAATTTAGATGACATATAATCCCTTCCTACTGATGATCATGATCCTTTATGTAACACGCTCTTAATATTACCATACTTTATAAAGCAACAAGTAAGTGGTTTTTAACAGGTATATATAAAGCTCATTCATTTATTTAAATAAATAAAAATACTTACCTATTCTATCAAGTATTTTTATAAAACAACAACTTACATTATAATGAAAGAATGAAAAAAAATATAGTTGGTGAAAAAATGAAATTTGATGTAATTGTAATTGGTGGCGGCCCATCGGGATTAATGGCAGCTATTGCAGCAGGTGAAAAAGGTGAAAAAGTTCTTCTTATTGAAAAAGGAGACAAGCTTGGAAGAAAGCTTGCTATCTCTGGTGGTGGACGCTGTAACGTCACAAATAATCTACCTATAGATGAAATAATTAAACATATCCCTGGAAACGGTCGCTTTCTTTATAGTGCCTTTTCTGTATTTAATAACCAAGATATTATCCAGTTCTTCGAAAGTCTAGGTGTTAAATTAAAAGAAGAAGATCACGGTCGAATGTTTCCTGTCTCCAATCAATCTTCGACCGTTGTAAATGCCATGATTAATCAATTAGATAAATATCGTGTTAAAGTCATGCAGAGCACTACTGTGCAAGATGTAATATACAAAGATAACGGAGTATCTTCTATCATATTAAAAGACGGTCGAAGTTATGAAGCGAGCGCTCTTATTATTGCAGCTGGTGGCAAATCTGTACCAAAAACAGGCTCTACAGGTGATGGTTATGCATGGGCAGAAAAAGCGGGCCATACGATAACAGAATTGTATCCAACCGAAGTACCACTAACTTCAAATGAACCATTTATAAAAGCGAAGACACTTCAAGGCTTATCGTTGCGCGATGTAGAATTAAGCGTGCTTAACCCAAAAGGTAAACCAATCATTACACATAAGATGGACATGATCTTTACCCACTTCGGAATAAGTGGCCCAGCTGTTCTTCGTTGTAGCCAATTCGTTGTTAAAGCAATGAAGAAATGGAAACTAACAGACGTGACCATGAAACTTGACGCTTTTCCTGATTATAATCAAGAAGAACTGTTTCAACTGATTATAAAAAAAGTAAAAGAAGATAATAAAAAAGCAATTAAAAATATCTTAAAGGGATTATTAGTTGACCGTTACTTACTGTTCTTATTGGAAAAAGCAAATATTAATGAAGATGAACAAGGTGGTACAATCTCCCACGATAAGCTACGTCAATTCGTTACACTTTGCAAAGGTTTCTTATTTCACGTTAACGGCACTCTCTCGATTGAGAAAGCATTCGTTACTGGTGGCGGCGTATCAATAAAAGAAATTCATCCAAAAGAAATGAGCTCTAAATTCGTGGATGGTTTATTCTTCTGTGGAGAAATATTGGATATTCACGGCTATACAGGCGGATACAATATTACTTCAGCACTTGTCACAGGAAGACTGGCTGGTGTTAATGCGGCCGCTTACAGTCGCTCATTAAATGAATAAAGCCTATCAACAAATAAAACCTCAAATCCATCGATTTGAGGTTTTGTTCATGATTTATATATGACCATTGCGCTAAAGCAATACACTTGCTCATCTACTTCTTCACCAATAACAGCAACATCATATTTGATATCTACGAGCTGATCTTCATCTACCTTCTTAAGAAACTCATTCATTTCGGTTTCAAGATCTTTCTCATGCTCATAGTCAAAGACTTTTACCTTTATCATGTTCTACCTCTCCCATTCCTCTTTTCAGCTAGTCTTGCCAAAAAGACAGAAAAGTAAAACAGTTATTGCAATTCTCCAGTCCAGTTATACATACCGTCTTCCATATTGACTACATTATAGCCGTTAGCTAATAAATAGTGGCATACATTTTCACTGCGAACGCCACCAGCACAGACAATAATATATTCTCTTTGCTGATCTAACAAATCAAGTTTATTTGGAATATCATTCATTGGAATATGTACAGCATTCGGAATCATTCCATTAGCTACTTCATAATCTTCACGAACATCAATAATATATAATTCTTCATCTGCTTCCATTCGTGACTTTAACTGATCAGCACTAATTACTTTCATTTCACTCATTCTACTATCCCCTATCCATATTTTCATCAAATTGTCTTTATATTGTATTAATCCTTCCCAGAAAATGCACGCATAAACACTTATAGTAGAATTCTATAGAAAAGCGTAAGCGCCCGTTTTGCTCCGTATGGACTGGAGCCCTCCGACTGAGATATAGGA
>NZ_JBALMO010000274.1:2883-3154 GCF_036963345.1 Bacillus sp. JJ722 | reverse complement strand
TATACAAAGAGCTAAGACAGCCTCAACATTTGAGAAAAAACAAAGCTATATATTAGCTATTAAAGCATTATGCGAAATAATGTCAGAAGAAGAAGGAAACATGCAGGTAAGAGCGCAGCCTGTTCAAGAACCACAATATATGAATACCCCTACTGCTAAAGTAACGAATCAAAAGCCTTTACCAATGAATGATGCGAATGGTTCATCGTTATTAGATTTTTAGAAAGAGGCTGGGCTGTTTTAACAGCCTATTTTTTAAAAAGATAAGAAA
>NZ_JBALMO010000274.1:0-2726 GCF_036963345.1 Bacillus sp. JJ722 | reverse complement strand
GACAATCGAATCGCTTAACGGCTCTTCGTGTTTCCTTTATCTCACAGTCGAAGGGCTCCAGTCCATACGGAGCAAAACGGGCGCTTGCGCTTTTTTTTATTAGAGGACTCGAAACAGATGAATCAATTCGTTATAATATATTCTGTGAATGAATTGTATTCATTAAATAGATTAATTGTATAAGAAGTAGTTTTTAATTTGTAATTATTTTGTATAGATTTTAAGCTGAAAGAGAGTGAGCACAATGGGACGTAAGTGGAATAATATTAAAGAGAAAAAAGCATCCAAAGATGCAAATACTAGTCGTTTATATTCAAAATTCGCACTTGAAATTTATGTAGTCGCGAAACAAGGTGAGCCTGATCCGGAATCAAACCAAGCACTTAAATTCGTACTAGAGCGTGCTAAAACATATAATGTACCAAGAAACATTATTGACCGTGCAATTGAAAAAGCAAAAGGCGGGTCTGATGAAAACTATGATGAACTTCGTTATGAAGGCTTTGGACCTAATGGGTCAATGATTATTGTAGATGCTTTAACAAATAACGTAAATCGTACTGCTTCAAATGTACGTGCAGCATTTGGGAAAAACGGTGGGAACATGGGTGTAAGTGGTTCCGTTTCTTATATGTTTGATGCAACTGCTGTAATCGGTATAGAAGGAAAGTCAGCTGATGAAGTACTTGAATTATTAATGGAAGCAGACGTTGATGTACGCGATATTATCGAAGAAGATGAATCGGTAATCGTATATGCTGAGCCTGATCAATTCCATGTTGTTCAAGAAGCATTCCGAAGTGCAGGAATTACTGATTTTACTGTGGCAGAGCTAACAATGCTTGCACAAAACGATGTGACTCTTGATGCTGATGCACAAGCTCAATTTGAAAAATTAATTGATGCATTAGAAGATTTAGAAGATGTTCAACAAGTGTATCACAATGTAGATTTAGGTGAATAAATAAAAGAAAGCAGACCTTATTCTTGTATGAGGTCTGCTTTTTTCTTATAGTGTAAAAAAGTATATAATTTTGCGCGGTGTCTAGCTCCAGCGCCCGCGCTTTTCTTACATAACCAATGAAAACAAACGATAAATACTTTCTTCAACTCGTACATACCATTTTTTGTTCGCTTCGTCTTCCAATGTGACGCGATGTGAATGTATGATATCTTGTTCATAAATTGCAGTCATTTCTTGTGAAGTAGTAATGTCGTATATGAAGGCATTCACTTCAAAATTCAGTTGAAAGCTTCTAATATCTAAATTTGCAGTACCAATTGTAGTAATACGATCGTCCACTGTCATGGTTTTAGCATGAATAAAGCCTTCATATTGATAAATTTCAACACCAACTTCCAGCAGTTCTTTTACGTAAGACGTAATAATTCGGTCAACGTAACGATTATCATTCTTGAGTGGAACCATTAATCGAACCCTTATTTTAGAAAGTGCAGCTGTTTTAATCGCTTCAAGAAATGCGGAATCAGGTACAAAGTAAGGTGTTTGAATATCAATTGATTGTTTGGCTGAATAGATCATTTTAATGAAGGAATTTTTTAATTCTTCTCCTCTTGTATCAGGGCCACTGGAAACAATTTGTATAAACTGTTCTTTTAAATAGCTCCAATCTTTTCTTGGAAAGAACTTTTTGAACTTTTCTTTTAGTGTTGCTTCGCTTACTTCTTCATGTGATGCATATCCGTAGTCTTGGAGAAAACGTACTTGTAACATTTCCACGCTTTCCCCTTCTATACGAATATGAGTGTCTCTCCAAGGGCTAAGTTTTGGATCCTTTGATTCATATTCAATGCCAATATTCATGCCACCTGTATAACCAATTACTCCATCGATTACAACGATTTTCCTATGGTTCCGATAGTTGATGTTTGGTCCAAGTATTTTCAATTTGGAAGGGAAGAAAGGATATACTTTACCACCCTTATTAATAAGGGTTTGGAATGAGGATAAAGACGTATGTAAGCTACCTATATCATCATAGACGACCCGGACTTCCACACCTTCATCAGCTTTTTCTTTTAAAATGGTAATCAACTCGGATCCAATCTCGTCTATATTAAAGATATAGTACAAAATGTGAATCGTATCTGTTGCTTGACGAATGTCTGCAAATAAATCGTGGTATTTATCCTCACCTTTTGTATAAATTTTAACTTTGTTTTTTGTTGTAACGAAGCTTTTGTTAGCATTTAGGTTAAACATCATTAATGATCTATAAATTTCTTCCTTGCCTTCATAAACTTCAATTTGGCGCTGTTGTTTAGTTATGTATGTAGTGTATAATTCATCCCATTTTTTCTTTAAGTGAAAGTTCTTTCGCTTCCTAAATCGCGGGCCATTACCAAATATTAAATAGAGAATGAATCCAACGTATGGAAGGAATATAAGAAGAAACATCCAAGCGAATATGTAAACGGGTTCTTTTCTCTCAAGAAAAATCATGACGAGAATAAGGATGATATTAATAACTAACATGAAATTCCAAAGAAATGTAAACATAATGTCTCACCGAGCTTTCAAGTATTCAAAGTTGAAATAAGTGTTCTTGGAGAAGATCCAAGTAATTTGATTTTACCATTAGTGAATTGCTATGTAACGGTAGTCAGGAATTAATAGAATATAGAAGTAATTATAGATAAATTTATTCTTTCATTTGCTTATGAAAAAAATACATGTGGTATAGATCATATATAAGAGTCAGTAG
>NZ_JBALMO010000273.1:12473-13888 GCF_036963345.1 Bacillus sp. JJ722 | reverse complement strand
ATATAATATTATGATTGATCGTTTTAATAATGGTAGTTCAAAGAATGACTATAAAGTTGATGTACAAGATTTAAATGGTTATAATGGCGGAGATTTTCAAGGTATTATAGATAAGTTAGATTATATAAAGGATATGGGTTTCACAACGATTTCTTTATCACCTATTTTTAATAATGAAGATGATGGTTATGATGGCACTCGTGTGATCGATTTCTATAAAACAGAAGAACATTTTGGTAGTATAAAAGAATTCAAACAACTAGTGAAAGAAGCTCATAAGCGTGAATTAAAAGTAGTATTAGAGTTTGTTGTAGATGAGGTTGGTCCAAACCATCCATGGATAAAGGATCCTAGCAAAAAAGATTGGTTTACAGAAGCGCCAAAGTTAAACTTAAATAATAGAGAAGTCCAAAGTTACTTGACTGATGCTGCGAAATGGTGGGAACAAGAAACGAATATTGATGGTTATTATATTAAACAAATTCAAAAAGGACCGAAAGAATTTTGGACGGATTTTGCTAAGGAACTAAGAACTAGCAGTAAAGAATTCTTTCTAATTGGGGAAGTTCAGTCAAATGATTTAAAGGAAAGCGCGTCATATCAATTGGCAGGATTCGATAGCATTATTAATATGCAATTTATGGAGCCTGCTAGAAATTCATTAGGAAAAGTAGACAGTAGCTTTGACGAGCCAATGAAGATTATAGAATATAGTCAGAAGATTTTTAATAATCTCAACCAAGTTGGCCTAGCGCTTGATAATAGTGAAACAATTCGATTTACAAATGATATCGTTGCCAACAATCATAACCCTGGCTCACGTTGGAAATTGGCACTTACATATACCTATACAACACCTGGTATTCCATTTGTTTTTTATGGATCTGAAATTGCTTTGGCTGGGGAAGAGAAACCTGATAATCTAAGACTTATGGGCTTCAAAGCTGATAAGCAATTAATAGATTTTACAACTAGTTTAGGCGGTTTAAGACAATCACTCCCTGCTTTAACTAGAGGAGATTTTAAAGTTTTATATAATAGAGAAGGTATGCTTGTATATAAGCGATCCTACAAAAGTGAAGTGATTGTTGTCGCAATTAATAATTCTTCTAAAACACAACATGTCACACTTACTGAGAAAGAGCTCGATGAAAATAAAGAATTACGCGGTTTATTAGCTGGTGATCTTGTTCGCGAAGAGGATGGTAAATATAAGCTAGTTGTTAAGCGAGAAGAAGCTGAAATTTATGCATTAGCTGAGAAAACGAGTATTAAAATCGGATATATTTCGGGAATTGTAGGCGTTTGGGTTGTATTTGCGATTTTTATATTCATTGTAATGAAGCGTTCTAAACGTAATGCTTCATAAAATATACTAAAGGGGCTGTTCGAAAATTGATTTTCAATCACTTTTC
>NZ_JBALMO010000273.1:0-12462 GCF_036963345.1 Bacillus sp. JJ722 | reverse complement strand
CCACCTTTGGCGCTTTCGGGAAAAGATAAAATTTCATGTATATCCATTTAAATTAGACGAATGCCTATGTAGAAATCTAAAAACCATTACCTTATGGGACACCCTCTCTTAGGTAAATAAATGACTTGTACAGTCCAAATGTAAAAATATTAGAACTATGAAACGATAATATAAGCGTTTATTGAATAAATACAGAAAATAAAATCATATATGATTTTTCTGAAAATATATTGAAATCATATATGATTTTGTATATGATGAGCACATGGGAAAGAAAACCAATAATCTAAATAAAACACAATTTGCATATGAGCATCTTCGCACACAAATTATAGATGGGGTATACAAATCTGGACAGCGGATTATCATTGATCAAATAGCAAAGGAATTGGGTTTAAGCCCTATTCCGGTTAGAGAGGCTATTCGACAGTTAGAATCAGAGGGTTTGATTCAGTATAAACAGTATAGTGGTGCAGTTGTAACAAGTATTAATGAGAATGAATATATCGAAACGTTAACGGTCATTGGTATATTGGAAGGATATGCAACTGCTCTTAGCTCATTACATTTAACTGACAGTGATTATGAAAATCTAATTAATTTAACCAAAGATATGGAGAATGCTCTTCAGGACTTTGAATTAGAGTTGTTTAGTGAATTGAATCGTATATTTCATACTTCAATCTATGAAAAGTGCGGAAATCCCATTCTAATTGAAAAAATTAAAGAAACACAACATCGGATGGATCGAGTTAGAACAACAGTATTTACCATTGTTCCTCAAAGAGCGGTTCAATCTATTCAGGAGCATAAAGATATCATTCAAGTATTAAGACAAAGAGCCCCATTTAATAAGATTGAAGCGATGGTGAGAGAACATAAAATGAATACAATTATCGCTTTCCAAAAGCGAAAAGCCGCTGTTCATGATGATAAAGTGCTGTAGCTCGAACGGCTTTGTTTAACATAAGCAAAGCCGGTTTTTATAAGTTTTATAGTCTGAAAATAATGAATATTATGAAAAAGGTGGTTTCGAAATGTTTGAAGAAATTAAAAATCGTCTACGAGGATCAATTTCTCCAATTGTAACACCATTTGATGAAGAATTAGAAGTCGATGTGGAAGCGCTTAAAGGATTAGTTGAATGGCATATTGAAAGTGGATCCCATGGTATTTCAGTGTGTGGAACAACAGGTGAGCCGAGTTCATTAACAATTTTTGAGCGAGAGTTAGTAATGGAAACAGCTATTAAAACGGCAAATGGACGTATACCAGTAGCTCCTGGTACAGGTTCAGCTAATCAAAAAGAAACATTACATTTAACTAAACGCGCTCAAGAAATGGGGGCAGATGCTGCATTAGTTATTGTGCCTTATTACAATAGACCGAACCAACAAGCTTTATATAACCATTTTAAAACTATAGCAGATTCTGTAGATATTCCTATCATTGCATATAACATCCCTGGTCGAACAGGTGTGAACTTAGAAGTGAAGACACTTGCTCGTCTTGCGGAGGATTGTAAAAACATTATCGGTGTAAAAGAGTCTAATAAAGATTTCGAACATGTTAATCGTGTGTTGCTTAATTGTGGAAGAGATTTCTTATTATACTCAGGTATTGAATTATTATGCTATCCAATGCTAGCTATTGGAGGCGCAGGCCATATAAGTGCAACTGCTTGTGTGGCACCTAAGGAAGTAGCCGATTTATATAATTTCTGGAAAGCTGGAGAAATTGACAAAGCACTAGATCTTCATTACAAGCTAATGCCGCTTAATGATGTTTTATTTAAAGAAACAAACCCTGGTCCATTAAAAACAGCAATGGGATTGCTAGGGAAAATTAATCCTGCACTAAGACCGCCAATGGGACCACCTTCTGAAAGCTTAACTCAAGAGATTCGTAAAGAATTAGAAGCTCTAGGGTTAATCGAACCTATTAAATCATAACTTCACTAGAGCAACAGGGGAGACTTCTTTAAATAAGACAGAAGTTTCCCTTCTTTAATCAAAATATAGTTATTTAAGGAGGAGAAAAGATTATGCGTGAATTTCCAGTTCACAAAATTCAACATTATATAAATGGGCAATTTGTGGATGGTGTTGCAAATAAAACATTTGAAAACATTAGCCCTTTCGATAACCAATTAATCAATCATGTTGCAGAAGGTTTTCAAGAAGATATTGAATTGGCTGTAGCAGCAGCTCGTGAAGCTTTTGATAGTGGTCCATGGAGAGAAATGACTGTTCAAGAGAGATTAAGTTACATTGATAAAATCGCTGATTTAATTGATGAAAATGCTGAAGAAATTTCTTACCTAGAATCTCTCGATACTGGATTACCTATTAGTCAAACTAAAAAACAAGCTGCACGCGCTTCTGAAAATTTCCGATTCTACGCTCAAATGGTGAATAGTCGACTCGTTGGAGAAGCGTATCAAGTAGACGATACTTTCATTAATTACACGGTACATAAACCAGTTGGCGTAGCAGGATTAATTACTCCTTGGAATGCCCCATTTATGTTAGAAACATGGAAAGTCGCCCCAACATTAGCTACAGGAAATACATGTGTATTAAAACCAGCAGAGTGGTCACCACTTACCGCCAATAAATTAGCACAAATCATTGATCAAGCTGGCTTACCAAAAGGTGTTTTCAATATTGTTCACGGCTTTGGGGAAACAGCAGGTGCTTCTCTTGTTGCACATCCAGATGTCCAACTTATCTCTTTTACAGGTGAAACAAAGACAGGTTCAGAAATAATTAAAAATGGTGCAGATACGTTGAAGCGTGTATCGATGGAACTTGGAGGTAAATCGCCAGCTATTATTTTCGAGGATGCTGAACTAGAAAAAGCGCTCGATGCTGTAATTTGGGGAATTTATTCGTTTAATGGTGAGCGTTGTACTTCGAATTCAAGATTATTTGTACATGAGTCTATTATTGAGCAGTTTACAGAAATGTTAAAAGAGCGGGTGCAAAATATAAAAGTTGGACACCCGATGGATTCTGACACAGAAGTGGGTCCACTTATCCATCGCAAGCATTATCATAATGTATCGTATTATATAAACTTAGCAAAAGAAGAAGGTGCTGAAGTTGTGAGTGGCAATATTCCAGAAGAATTTAAAGCGGGTAATTATATTGCGCCTACACTTCTTCTTAACTGTAAAAACGAGATGCGAATTGCTCAAGAAGAAATCTTTGGGCCGGTAATGGCTGTTATTCCATTTAAAACGGAAGAAGAAGTTTTAAGAATGGCAAACGATATAAAGTACGGGTTAGCTGCTTTCATTTGGACGAATGATATGAAACGTGGTCATCGTCTTGCTCAGTCTGTGGATAGTGGGATGGTATGGGTTAATTCGCATAATGTTCGTGATTTACGTATCCCATTTGGTGGTTCTAAGCAAAGTGGAATTGGCCGAGAAGGCGGACATTATAGTTTTGAGTTCTATACAGAAACACAAGTAGTTCATGTTGCGATAGGGGATCATCATATTCCGAAGTTCGGTGTTAGGAAGCAAGCTACTGTTAGTTCAGCAGAGAATTAATAGATTGCTAATAAGGGGTTAGTTAATATGACATTTTCAATTATTCGTATTGCTAGAACAGTATTAAATGTAACGGATTTAGATCGCTCTAAGAAGTTTTATGTAGATGCTTTAGGCTTTATTGAAACGGAAAGAACAGATACTCATCTATATTTACGAGGGTTAGAAGAAGTTCATCATCATAGTCTCGTATTGCAAAAAGCAGATAAAGCAAGTGTTAATGTAATAGGTTACAAAGTTACAAAGGAACAAGACCTAGAAGAATTGGAAGCGTTGTTTCAATCTAAAGGATTACAAACGAAGTGGATGGATGAAGGAAGCCAACATGCCATTGGTAGAGCTCTTCATGTTCACGATGTTTCAGGCATACCGGTTGAGTTCTACTGCTCCATGCCACAAGTAGAAAGAATGTTACAGCGCTATGATCAATATAGAGGTTCGAGAGTTCAACGAATAGATCATGTAAATTGTTCGGTGCCTGATGTCCAAAAAGCACATGATTTCTACGTGAATGAATTGGGCTTTGTTTGTTCCGAAGACACGATTGATAAAGATGGAAAGTTATGGGCAAGCTGGTTACATCGTAAGCCAAGTGTGCATGATCAGGCATTTATGAATGGAGTTGGCCCTAGACTTCATCATGTGGCTTTCTGGTTACCTGATCCAATGGCACTTATTCATACTTGTGATGTGTTAGCATCACTAGGACATGCTGCATCTATTGAACGAGGACCAGGTCGCCATGGTTTATCAAATGCATTTTTCTTATATTTAAGAGATCCAGATGGTCACCGTATAGAGTTATATAATGGAGATTATTTAACATCTGATCCGGATGTTAAACCCCTGCACTGGGATCTTGATGATCCAAGACGTCAAACATTCTGGGGCGCAAAAGCACCGGATTCGTGGTTTGATGAAGCCTCGACTCTTCTCGATATTAACACGAAGAAAGAGGTAGCTTCTAAGGAACCTATTTTGGAAAAACATAAGCCTGAATTTATTATTTAAGGATTTGCCAATTTTTAAAGTGAAAGAAGGTATTAGTATGGAAGATCGTATGTTTCGAAATGCTATGGGTATGTTTGCTACTGGTGTTACAGTTATCACAACTACTACTGATAATGAAGTGCATGGAATGACGGCTAATGCATTTATGTCTGTTTCATTAACGCCTAAACTTGTATTAATTTCAATCGGTGAGCAAGCAAAAATGCTGAATAAGATAAAACAATCAAATAAGTTTGTAGTAAATTTGCTTTCGGTTCAACAAAAGGAAATTTCAATGCAGTTTGCTGGTCAACTTAAAGAGCAGATAGATGTTGACTTTACTTGGAAGAATGATTTACCGCTTATTAAAGATTCATTAGCAAATATCATTTGTGATGTATATAGTTATCAAGTCGCTGGAGATCATACATTATTTATTGGTGAAGTGAAAGAGCTTGTGTTGAATGACGGTGATCCATTAACTTTCTATAAAGGTAAATATGGCGGTTATATAGCAGAAGCGTTGGTTTAAAATAGTGCACGAGATAGAGATTAAAGCAAGCCTTCCTAATTTGAGAGTTAGGAAGGCTTGCTTTTTGGCTAATTATAGCGTTTGTGGATGTTGTTTTTCTTATAAGTTCCGAATTCACTAAATTCATATAATTCTAAAGAAAGAGCAAGGTATCGTTTGTTGAAAAGCTCCGAAAAATGACATTGAATCATGTCAAAAAGTTGATCGCATACTTCTTTTTTTTCTTTCTCTGAACGACCTGAGCCTATTTTTAGTGTAGCATGGACAAAAGCATCATCTTCAGTACCATCGGCAACGTAATAATGCTTCAATTCAATGGCTCTTGAACGAATTCCACCGATAGGGAAAATGGGTGAGTAAGATATAAGAATTTTATTTACTTTCTGTAATAGTTCATCAATGCGAATATCACCTTTAATATTGTCAGTGTACTCAACTATGAAATGAGGCATATGAATTATTTCCTTTCATATTTATTTTGACTAGATGGAGTAACTTCTTTTTTGTTAAGAAACAAATCATCACCTATAATGGTATTAATAAGTCGTCCGATGCCTTCAATTTCAGTGATCACTTCATCACCAACAGCTGTATCCGCTAGACCTTCGGGTGTACCTGTTAAAATGATGTCTCCAGGGTTTAATGTCATGAAACTACTGAAGTATTCAATTAAATCTGTAATGCTGAAAATCATGTCTTTCGTTGAGCCTTCTTGAGTGAGTTTTCCATTAATAAATGTTCTAAGTGTTAGGTTCATCGGGTCTGGGATGTCTTCTGAATCGACTAACCAAGGTCCGATCGGTGTACATGTATCTCGGTTTTTTACACGAAGATTTGGTCGATAGTAGTTTTCAAGATAATCACGAATAGCATAGTCGTTTGCAATCGTATAACCTGCAACAAATTGATAAGCATCTTCTTTCTTTACATTGCGCGCTTTCCTGCCAATAACAACAGCGAGTTCACATTCATAATGCATATAAGTTGCATCTGCTGGACGTCTTGTTTGACCTCGATGCCCGATGAATGTATTAGGACCCTTTAAAAAGACAAGGGGCTCATCGGGAGCATTAAATGCTAGTTCTTTTGCATGATCGGCATAATTTAAACCTAGTGCAAACACCGTACCAGATTCAACGGGTGGAAGCCATATAACCTCTTCTTCATTAACGATTCGTCCGTCACAAAGTTGTAATTGCCCATTATATTCTACTGCTTCGTGAATCGCTCCACTATAAGCTACGCGTGCTCGTTTCATTGGATTCCCTCCATTGTTACATTTTCTTCAAGAACAATCGTATTCTCTAAGTAGCCAATTTCATCAATTTCAATTCGAATAAGATCCCCTTTTTTAGCTAAAGGAGCATTTTCTGGAATTCCTACTAAAAGTACGTCTCCGGCTTGAAGAGTCATAAAGTCTGTCACATCGGCAAGCAATGTAGCGATTGGCCTAACTAGGTTGGCAGTTGTATTTTCTTGAACAATTTTATTATTGATTAGGACACGAATGCCTAAAGAGTTTGGATTAGAAATAGAAGAAGCAGATACAATCCATGGACCAATCGGGCAAAACTTATCTCGTGCTTTAAAGCGAATGGCAGGTCGGTATATGCTTTCGTGTGGAATACTAATATCGTTGACAATTGTATATCCTTGAATGTAATTAAATGCATCTTCTACTGAGATTCTAGTAGCGGTTGATCCAATTACGATGCCTAAAGCAGCACCGATTGAAAGCTGTTGTGTATCTTGAGGTAAGGGAACTGGGTGGGCAAAAGGTGTATGAGTATTCTTTGGTTTAATATATAGAACGGGCCCTTTTGGAGGTGCAATGTAAGGAGGGTGATTCATCTGCTCATTCATGGCTTCTAATTCGCCTTTGTAATTTAACAGTATTCCGTATACATTTCCTTTTATAGGTACGTCGATTTGCAGTTGGGATAAATCATATGTACTTTCATTTTTTATGATTTGATTATTTTTAATTTGGATATCTTCTGAAGAAAGTTGATTTTGAAGCTTGATTTTTGCTTGAATCAAATTAAATCACTCCTTAAGTTATCAATATAAAATTAAATCATATATGATATCATATATGATTTTTTGTTTATTTTCAATTAATTTAAAATTATCTAACGATTAATTGTGTATATATCTTATAAAATAAAGAAACCACCAGGTAGACTGGTGGCTTACTCTTAGATGTGGTCTGTTTTTTTAGAAAATTGGTGTTTACCTGCTTTGAAATTCTTATCAACAAGCTCATTTCTTTTCATATTAATCGCATTGTTATCTTTAGCTTTTTTGTTATTGTCTTTTGTATTGGGCACAATACTTTCTCCTTTCGATTCATTTACGTTAGTTTATATCATCGCAAGGGGAAGTATGTATGCAGATTAATTGGCAGGCATTTCATCCAAGAAGAAGATAGCGATAGTTCCTGGGCCAGCATGGGCACCTACAGTGGAGCCGATTAACTCGATATCGAATGAAGAAGTTCCAAATTCCTCTGAAATGGCATTCTTCCATTCCAAAGCGGATTTAAGATCATCTCCATGACTGATGCCGAGTGTTTGCTTATCAAGTTGAGCACCACGTTCTTTTATTAATTCCAAAGTACGCTTAAGTAATTTCTTTCTCCCATGAATCTTTTCTAGTGGTACTAGCTTACCATCATTAACATGTAATAATGGGCGGATATTTAGTAAGCCACCAACAAATGCAGAGGCCTTTGAAACTCTACCGCCTCTAGCTAAATATTCGAGATTATCTACTGTAAATAAGTGAACCATATGCTTGCAGTGGAAGTTCAATTTATCAATAATTTCTTCTTTAGAATCGCTCGTATTAGCTAGTTCAACTGCTCGTTTCACTACTAATCCATACCCTAATGAGGCACATTTTGTATCGATAATCTCAAGGTTGAAATCTGGATAGTCCGCTCGAACTTGTTCCTTTATCATTACCGCTGTTTGATATGTTCCTGATAACTCAGATGAAAAAGCAACATAAATTGCTTGTTTATTTTGCTGTGCTAGCTCAGTAAATATTTTAAGAAAGAATTCGGGAGACGCTTGTGATGTTTTAGGAGCAGCTCCTTGTCTCATTGCATCATAAACGGTTTTACTTTGGATACTGATCCCATCTTCGTAATCTTTTCCTTCAAGATGAACGTTTAACGGAATAAAAGTAAGGTTGTTTTTAGAAAAATAAGATAGAGGTAAATCACACGCACTATCTGCTAGTATATGTATACTCACAACTTCACCTTCTTAATATAGTTTATTTTCTTATAAGTACTATAATAGTGTAGCATTGGAGAAAATATTAGAAAAGAATTGTTAGTTAAATGTATACAAAAATACATTGGAAAAGTTTCGTACATTTGATATTATTTATGTCTCAGTTACTTAATTTAGGACAAAAATATAAAAATGTATCAGGAGGTATAGTAGCTTGTATATAGAGGAAGTAAAAAAAATCTTAGCCGTTATTGTTGGAGCACTACTAAATGCAATCGCATTGAATTTCTTTTTAATTCCCGCTAAGGTTTATGCAAGTGGTTTTGCAGGAGTGGCACAATTACTGTCTAGTATTATTGGTAGCTTTACTTCGTTTACAATATCAACAGGAATTATACTATTTTTATTAAATGTTCCCGTCGCAATCTTTGCATGGAAGAAAGTCGGAAAGGCTTTTACGTTTTATAGCTTTTTATGTGTGGCATTAATGTCATTTTTTCTGGAGATCATCCCAGTTTATCAGTTTTCGCCTGATATTATTTTAAATGCTGTATTCGGTGGGGTTATTGGAGCTGTAGGTGTAGGTATTACATTGAAGTACGGTGCTTCAACAGGTGGAATGGATATCGTAGCTATGATTCTTTCTCGTATGAAAGATAAACCGATCGGAACGTATCTATTTGCTATGAATGGTGCCATTATCGTTACGGCTGGAGTGATATATGGGCCGGAAAAATCCCTCTATACACTAGTATCTCTTTACGTAACAACACGTGTTATTGACGCAATTCATACTCGTCATGAGAAATTAACAGTATTTATTATTACTCAAGAAGCGGAAGTGTTGAAAAAGGCCATTCATGCCAAATTAGTGCGTGGAATTACAATGATGCCGGCGAAAGGCGCTTTTACGAACGAAAACAAAGATATGATGATGATGGTTATTACTCGTTATGAATTATATGATTTGATTCATATCATAAAAGAAGTGGACCCTAAGGCGTTTACTAATATTGTGGAAACAACAAATGTATTTGGTTTCTTCAGAAAAGATTAACAACGAAAAGCGTAAGCGCCCGGTTAGCTCCGTATGGATTGGAGCCCACCGACTGAGATAAAGGAAACACGAAGAGCGTTAAGCGATTCGAGCGATTTGATGTTGACTTATCGTAGGGAGGTTGGCGAAATCAACTAGGAGCTGGGACGCTGAAGCTAGACAATAACGAAAAGCGTAAGCGCTCGGTTAGCTCTGTATGGATTGGAGTTAACCGACTGAGATAAAGGAAACACGAAGAGCTTAAGCGCTTCGTTAGTTCTGTGTAGATGCTTCATAAATTTAAAATGAAAGAGGGCTGTCATAGACAACCCTCTTTCATTTTGCATATTTGATTGCTAAGTTACTGTTACTAAGTTAATGAATCTAATTCTGCCTGCATGTCTCGTAACTGAAGCTTTTCAGCAGTTGATGTGTTAGCGTATGCAGAGGAAAGAGCATTTTTTGCTTTAGCTATCGCTTCTTCTCGGCTAAGAGTGTCGGCGTTGACAGCTTCATTCACAAATCTACGGGCTTCTTGAAATAGTTTATTGGCCATTTAACAACACCCGGATTCACTGCTAGTACAGCTACTCATTTTATTTGCCTCTGCTTCAGCTAAAGTCATACGGTACGGGAATTTTTCACTATGCTTGGAAACAGTATCTTTACTTTGTTGGAAGAAACGCTTCGATTTGTTACGTTTGCCCATTAGTAAACCCCTCGCAATCTAAGCAATTGACACAGTAACTGTGTCGATAATAGTTTATGTAGTTTGAAATGAATTATAAAGGTAAATTATGGGGTTAGTTGTAATAGAAAAAGCCAAATCATATAAGAAGGTATGATTTGGCTTCATGATTACTGTGCTTTCTTCAAATTGAATTTTTCTTCTAAAAAGATGGCGATTCCATCTTGTTCATTTGTTAAGGTTGTTGTATTGGCGATGGTTTTCACATCAGCAATACCATTGCCCATTGCGACGCCGCATCCTGCATATTCAAGCATTTCTAAATCATTATCTTCATCACCAAAAGCAATGATTCGATTTTGTGGAATATTTAAATCTTGAGCTACTTTTTGAATTCCAACGGCTTTATTAAGGCCAGATTTTACAATTTCAATTACATGAAACGGATCTGCCCAACGGCGGTGATCAATTACTTCAGCATGTACTTCGGAAAGATGTTTTCTGATGGATGTTACGTGCTCTTCGTCTGTATGAATGAGCATACTTGTTGGAGAAGAACCGAGATAGCTACGTAAATCACCGACAGTTATTCTAGGATTTCCCATATTAAATATATCGATTAATTTAGGATCGTGTTGATGTAAGTAAATATCATCTTTTACTTCAGCAATAATATTGTGGTACTTGAAATCAACACAAGCTTCAACGATTTCTCTCGCAACCTTTATATCAAGGGGGCTATGATAAAGTCCCCAATTAGAGTTTAAAGGATGATGAACGAAAGCTCCGTTGAAATTAACTATGGGAGTTTGAAGAGAGAGCTCGTTATAGTACGGCAAACTTGCTCGAAACGGTCTACCTGTAGCAATCATGATATAATGGCCCTGTTGCATCAATGTCTTTAATGTTGCTTTTGTTTTGTTTGAAATGGTTTTATCATTTCTTAGTAATGTACCATCTAAATCTAAAGCAATTAAATATTTTTCAGTCATAAAAGCTCCTCCTCTACTCTTTTTATTTTACTTTAACTAAGAAATGATGTAAAAGATACAATCTTTCGTTTCCAATTTACATAATTCCTTTGTAAATATATATGTAGTAATGATTAAGTGTGCGTAATTTTTTGCTAAGAAGTCTTCGGTTTGCATAAACATTTTGGTGTTCGGGATAAAGGTATATAATGTAATAGTAGGAAAAAATGGTATGTAGGGGGTATACATATGGTGATCATAAAGAAAGAGAAAATACAAAACATCCCTATATTGCATGTTGTAAAGCATGAAAATGTGGATGCTAAGCTTCCATTTATTGTTTTTATTCATGGAATCTCTAGTATTAAAGAGAGAAATATACAATATGCATATATGTTAGCGGAACAAGGATATCGCGTTATTTTACCCGATGCTCTTTATCACGGTGAGCGTTATGAAGAGAAAAATGTTTATTCGGAATTTTGGGGAATTGTATTAACAACTATTCGTGAAATCGAAGTTTTAAAAGAATCTTTTGATGATCGATGCTTAATAGAGGATGGGCGAATTGGTCTAGCAGGTACATCGATGGGAGCGATTATTACATTAGGTGCTATGTCGAGATATGATTGGATTAACACAGCTGTCTCCTTAATGGGGAACCCTGCATATATTAATTTTGCTAAGTTCCAATTGAAAATAATGGAACAAAATAATATCAAAATTCCATTAACAAATGAACAAATTGAGGAACAATTAAATATGCTGAAAGAGTATGATGCTACAAATGATCTTTCAAAATGGAATTATCGTCCGCTAATGTTTTGGCATGGAAAGCGTGATACAACCGTACCATATGAAGGAGCATATCACTTCTATGAACAATTAAAACCAACTTATGAGCAAAAAGAGATACCTATATCATTTATATTAGATGAACAAGCTGGACATGTCGTTCCGAATAAAGGGGCAATAGAAACAGTAAACTGGTTTGTGAAGCATTTGTAAAGATGTGATTTGTTTTGTATAAGTATCTTTATTTGATACAATGTACGAAAAAAGGAGTGTGTAAAGCATGGATCAAGATTTAAAAGATAATATTATGGGTGCTTTAGAGCAAGTAATAGATCCTGAGCTAGGAGTTGACATTGTCAATCTTGGATTAGTTTATGATATTGACTTAGATGACGAAGGAAAAGCGACAATAACAATGACATTAACGTCAATGGGTTGTCCATTAGCAGGTCAAATTGTTGATCAAGTAAAAGTTGCCTTAATGGATATTCCTGAAGTTAAAGATTCAACTGTGGACATTGTTTGGAATCCACCTTGGTCAAAAGATCGTATGTCTCGTTATGCTAAGATAGCATTAGGTATTTCTTAATTGCCTTACTATTTTAGAGAATAATAAAATGATTCTTCTAATTGTCATTACGTAATGACA
>NZ_JBALMO010000272.1:0-5703 GCF_036963345.1 Bacillus sp. JJ722 | reverse complement strand
ACTCTGTATAGAATAATTGATTACAGAGTCAAATACAAATAAAACCGATTTTTTGATTAAGTTCAAAAAATCGGTTTTCAACAAACGTTAGTAAATATACCAGTCAATCCAATTACAAGTCTGTTGATTTTTTCTTGCTCCCTTTACTTTTATCTACAGGGTACTTCTTAGTATTTTTCTGTAATTTTTCATCTATAATCTGATCAATATCAAAACCTAAATTATCAGCCATCATATATGAGTAAATCAGTACATCTGCCAGCTCTTCTTTCAGTCGTTCAACATTTTCTTTTGCCTCTTCAGAATTCTTCCATTGAAATAATTCCAATAATTCACTAGCTTCTAATGATATTGAAATCGCCAAATCTTTTTCGCTATGAAATTGTCGCCAGTTTCTTTCATCTCGAAATTGATTAATTTTTTCCATAGAATTCATAATATTATCACTCCAAATTTGAAACTTCGTTAATTATATGTTTATCTAAGTTGAAATTTTTAAGAATGTTTTTTTGATATCAAAATCTTTAAAATACAATAAGATTCCTTTTTTTATCTAGTAAAAAACACTCTTTACTGCAATTTGAATCCAAAGGATAACTAAAGCTTGCCAAACTTCCTGTGAAGTCGTGCTTATCTTCATATACTTTTCTAAAACAACATGTACTTTAATCCTTAATCATTATCCTCATCTTCATAAACAGAAAGATCTTCAAACCAGTCCTCCATAGGCATATTCGGAAAGACCCTTTTTGCATAATCTAAACCACCATCGACAGCAACTTTTCCACACTTACAGTATTTAAAGTCGTATCTATGTGTCGATTCGATTATGTCATTACAGCTTTTACATTTAATAATATTTTTCACTAAGACTTCCATTTTTCCTTTTTCCACTCCATTTTGGTTTTTCACCCTTAGATTTTTCCTGAAACATGTATTCATTATTTTTCCTGAATTTTTGTTCTATCAACCAAACCCGTAAATTGTTTTTCTTTATAACTTACTTATTTTTAAAGACATTATTCATATGCCAATTCATATAATAGAGGTGTCTGGATTCAAGTAGTATTTTTATGTTCTCATGTAGCTGTAATAGTTGTTTATTTTGTTTGTTTAAAAGATTAGAAATGATTATTTTACCTTCATTATCAAATGATATGTATCCTCTATCAAAAGCAGCATTATGCGATGGACAAAGTAAAAGTCCATTAAAAAAATCTATTCTTTCTTTGTCGTTACTATCTTTCCATGGTTTAATATGGCTTGCAACTAATAGCTGTGATATGTCCATTCCACATACTTTACAAAACGGTGTATCGTTTAATAAACTTTCTCGAAATTTCCCTTGTGTCGTTCTAACTTTTTGGAGGTACTCCTTTTCACTTGGGAGTATCGCACCAGATGTATTATCAATAGTGTCGTTATGTATTAAATCTGATGGGGTTACATACCCTGGACCATTATTAACAAAGTTAATCCATTCTTTAGGAGCGTATTTAAGGGTATTTCCGTTTATATCTTTTAACTGTGCTAACCATTCTCTACTTACACCAATTGGCTCCACGTTTATCATTGTTAAGTGTGCTTTATAGTTTTGGTATTGGTTTGGAGACTCTCCAAATGTTTTTAATTCTAGTGTTTGTTCTTTTGTTTTCCCTCTTATGCCTGGAACAGCAACTCCTAAAAATTCTACATTTGTACCTACTCCAGTGGATTCAAAAACAAACATTGGTGGAATAGTCATTCTAGCCTCAGCAGGTCCATAAGCTTTATCAAAGATATCTTTTAGTAGGGCATTTCCTTTTTGTTTTGTATTTAAATAATAGTTTCCTGGTTCTCTGTTATCACCATAATAAATAAAGGTACCAGTTGATTTATCAAAGGTATCTGGCCATTCCTTTATTTTACCTGTAGAAAAAATTACTACATAAGCTATTTCCTTAGTAGATTTTCCGTTATTCTCTTTATTAGACTTTCTAAAACCACTCCTATTTCCTACACTCTTTGTAAACCCTTCTACCTTAAATAATTTAGTCAAAGGATCATCTGCAGCTGGGTTTCCTTTTGATCCTCCTTCATATATTGAGCTAACGAGTAGTGGAGCTGTACTAAGTTCTTCATATTTAAACCGCATTTATAACCTCTCCTTGATGTTCAGTGAATCATCTAGTTCAATAGTACTTTTTACTAGTATTGTAAGCTTTCTCATATGGATTTAATAGTGCTTTTATCTTGTTTGCCGAAACTAAAACACGAACAAAAATCTTTGAGGTTGTAGCAGTTAGGCCTTTCTTATTCAATTAGAGGGCCATTTTCTTGAATAGGAGAAGGAATTAGTAAAAGTAAATCGAAGTTTTAAATGACAAAGCTGTTTAGCGTTGATAATGAATAATTAGTGAACTAGGTATAATAGTATTTTAAGTACAAAGTAGCTTTATTGTTTCAATTTTCTTGTGTAAGAAAACCTATTGTTTTACATCAATAAAATTTACTTATAAAGGAGACCAAAGTTCTGGAAATTTCTAAGGGAGTAGAGATGCTGGATCTTGAATTTCATGGGAACATTATTCATCCAACCCTATTATGGGATTAGGAAATGGCTGTTTTAATAGATACTGGTTTCCCAGGACAAATTAAAGATTTACATGCAGCAATGGATAAGATAGGAGTGTCGTTCGATAAACTAAAAGTTGTGATTTTGACGCATCAGGATATAGATCATATAGGCAGCCTTCCTGAAATATTGCAGAATTGTGGAAGTAATATTAAAGTTTATGCTCACGAACTAGATAAGCACTACATCCAGGGGGATTTACCTCTTTTGAAAGACGGGCACATAAAGAATCCACCGAAGGGAAAAGTGGATGATACCTTGATTGACGGTCAAGAACTGCCCTATTGTGGTGGTATTCGTGTCATCCATACTCCAGGGCATACTCCTGGCCATATCAGCTTATATTTGAAGCAAAGTAAAACGCTTGTTGCTGGGGATTCGATGTACAGTGTAAACGGAACGTTGGAGGGAGTTCATGTTCCAACCACTTTGGATATAACAGCTGCGAAAGAATCGTTGAAGAAATATTTAGACTTAGACATCGAATCCGCGATTTGTTACCATGGAGGATTAAGTAGGGTAAATATTCATAATCAGATCCAAAAATTATAAAGGATACTAAAAATATTTATTCGTTTATATTTCATAAAACTAGAATTATAGATCGTATTGTCTTATGACAATGGTTGAAATTCTCATATTATGATATTCTATAAGTAGATTAACAGTTTACCTTTTTACTTTATAATTTTTCGTCAATACGCGAAACTAAACTATGAAATAAAACCTTTGAGGTTATTGTAAGAAACAGTTCCTACTAGGAGTCTTTCTTTTTAACACAATAATTCTTGAAGGTTTTTTGTTGGAGAATTTACAGTTTCTAATGTTGAGTAATGAGAGAATCAATGAAATTTAATCAATTGATAGCCTATAACAAACAATCTAATTTCAATACATCCTTCCTGTTCAATATCTCTTTGATATATGAAGAAAAGATATATTTTAGAAAAATGGTATAATAATCCCATAACAACAATATACGAGGTGGTTTAAATGTCCTATATTTATTCTGAATCGTGGACTGAGCAACAAATTTTCGATACAGCAGAAGAGCTTGTCGGGAAAAAGCTTGGAGATTTAGACAAATCCGGTTGGTTAAAAAGGAAAAAAGATAAAGGTAGTATTGGAAATATGATTCAGTCTGATTTTTTCGGAATTCCAGCAAATTCTATTAAAGGTGCCGATTTCGAACATCATCACATCGAATTGAAAGTAACACCTATTCTTAAGAAAAAAAAGGTTGGATACAGTTCAAAAGAACGTCTTGTACTGGGAATGATTAATTATACGGAAGATCATCAAATTCCATTTGAAAAAAGTATAGTAAATAAAAAAGCACAAAGCATGCTTTTAATCTTTTACCTCCATGAGGAAAACACGCCTGTTGAAGGATTCAAGATAATTAAAACTGCTCGTTTTCAGTTACCTAAATCGGATGAGTCACAAGTACGAACAGACTATCAAAAAATAATTGAAAAAATCCAGCAAGGTGAAGCACATGAAATTAGTGAGAAACAGCAGAAAATAATGGGGGCATGTACAAAAGGGCAAGGTAAAGGGAAAGATTGGGTTAAACAACCATTTTCTACAGAGAAAGCAAAGTCACGAGCATACTCCTATAAGGTTGGCTATATGTCTGCTTATTTTAGAAATCTAATGACACCCGAGCAAGTTGAACATATCTATGTTCCGCCTGAAAAAACCTTTCTTGAAACGGTTACTGAAACTTTAGACAAATATATCGGAAAAACAGATGAAGAAATTCAACGGACTTTACTAAAGAAAGTAAACGGGAAGAGTAGTCTATTCAATTTAATTGGTTTTATGTTTGGTACTAAAGGAGAAAATTTAAATCATACTGATGAATTCTTGAAAGAAGGATATGCAATAAAAACGGTTCGAAATAGACTGGATAAATCAGACAACCAAGATATGTCATTTCCTAATATTGATTTTACCGAAATAGCCAATGATGAATTTGAGGAATCCACTTGGTATGGTTGGTTTGCAGAAACAAAATATATACTAACATTATGGGATGAATACGAAAAGGATAAAAATAGATTTATAGACTATAAGATTTGGATTCCTGATGATGAACTACTCACGACAGCATCAGAACTTTATTATCGAATAAAAAGTATGCATAACACGGATTCCATAAGAGTAGACATTGATGAAACAAAAGGAAAACATGGAAGATGGTCTGACAACTTACCTGGAGGAAAAGCCGATTATCCACCATTTCAAATTCGTCCGAAAGGTTCAGGTGAAAGTGTATTTGTAACCTTACCTAACGAATTAAAATTAAAGAAAAAATGTCTATACATTAATAAAGAATACATCAGAAAAATTGTTGGTTTAAATTAATAGAGAGCATAGACTAGCGATAAAGCCTTGATAACAACATAATTAATAATATAACTATTAACTATTTTAAAAACTTACTCTCTTTTATTTGTATTATTTTACGACAAGTAGAAGGGAGTTTTTTTAGGATTGAGTAATAGATATGATTGATGAAATTGAATTAAATCTTTATTTGTCTCAATTTTTCAGGTTTATACCACAACCTGAGGTAGTCATATTTACAGATTTTGTAATAGAAAAAACGGAGTGATTAACTTAATATATGGGATAATATGGTTTCGTTTGAGTAGATGAAAAAATAAATAATCTGGGGGAAGTAAAAGATGAAGAGGAGAATCGAAAAAAGGCTTGTATACCTATATACAGGAGAATTCGTTTCAATCATCTCTTTAATTTTTGT
This sequence comes from Bacillus sp. JJ722, assembly GCF_036963345.1. Lineage (NCBI taxonomy): Bacteria > Bacillati > Bacillota > Bacilli > Caryophanales > Bacillaceae > Bacillus > Bacillus sp. JJ722. The sequence continues at coordinate 319 of NZ_JBALMO010000272.1, read as the reverse complement.
TAGTTATCTACTTAATATCACATTCTCAAGCCTACAATTATACTCATTATATTCTTTTTGGGTATCATTCTTTCTATTAGAATTTCTTCTACTACAAGGAACGATTTATTGGTATACAAAATTGAAGCGATTAAGAATCGAGAACACTTCTATAACTCCCATGCACATTGTTAGACAATTACAGCATATAAATAAATTAAATATGGTCCTGATTATTATCTCTAACATTATGTTTGCTATTGATTTCGTAAAATGGTACCCTTCATTACCATTAGGAGGATTGTTAATTGCAGGATTTGTTTATATTTTTGCAGTTTTG
>NZ_JBALMO010000271.1:0-12833 GCF_036963345.1 Bacillus sp. JJ722 | reverse complement strand
GGGTTCCAGTCCATACGGAGCAAAACGGGCGCCTCCGCTTTTCTTATATTATTTCCATTTTCGGCGAAGTTGAAATACTTCTTGTAAATATCCCCATACAGAAACGGGTGCCATAAACATTTGGTAAAATAAAATGAAAAATAGTAGACCACGTTTGTTTTTTCGAACGTTTAAATGAAGAGGTTCAAATACATGCTTTTTTTGGTACCAGTAAAGTAAGCCGAAGCTAATACATGTTAATGGCAAAACTAACAAAGTTAGAGGACCGACAATCCAATAGATTCCAAACATAGCGAGGGCTAATCCCGGAATCCAACATAATGTGTAGACGACATCTAAATACGGCATCATAAAATTAATGGCTGTTAAATATTTCGTATACACTTGAGGTTGTTTCCATGGTTTAATTTCTTTTAACCCTTCAATCATTCCTCGTGCCCATCGAGAACGTTGTCTAGCTAAATGTTTGAATGAAGTAGGTGCGTCTGTAAAAGCGATAGCTAATGGTTCGAAATATACTTTCCATTTGTGATGCAATAAACGCCATGTTAATACAATATCTTCCCCTATAGCGTCAGGCCACCCATTTACCTCACGTACACATTCCGTTTTATACAAACTAAATGCACCTTGTGCAACTAATGTTCCTTGGTATAATCCTTGTAAACGTTTGATTGATGCGATTCCTAAGAAATAATCCCACTCTTGAACCCTTGTCCATATGCTTTCACGACTGTTACGGACCAACATGGAACCAGCTACAGCACACACATCTTTTGGACTTGATTTCATACGAGCCACTAAATGACGGACAGAAGACGGCATAAGCAGTGTATCCGCATCTAGTGTCATTACAAAATCAGTCTGAACTTGTTCGAGTCCACTATTTAAAGCGTTAAATTTCCCTTGTTTCGCTTCATATAATATGGTGATTTGTAAACCTAATTCTTGTTTAGCACGTTCAACTTCCATGACAGTTTCATCCGTAGAAGCGTTATCGATCACGATAATATGAAGATTTCCTTCATAATCTTGTCGAGCAATATATTCAAGAACGTTAAAGATAGATGATCCTTCGTTGTAAGCAGCAATCAATAATGTGACTGAATCGACAGGATTTTCTTCCTTTATTACAGGCTGTTTATCCAACAATAAACTCATCACTAAGAAAGAATTCATATACCCAGGAATATAAGCTATTCCAATAATAATAAATCCTGCTCCAATTGGTGTTACAACATTTGCAAGGTCTTCAAACCAAGGTAAAGATATATAGATAGAAAAAAGTAACCAAAGTATCGCGAAGACATGGCTTAACCAAAACTTTTGAGTAACTGTTACATACAAACGCTTTGGTTTTAACTCTGGTTCTTTTTGTATTTGAGATAATCCAGATTCTATTTCATAAACCCCCATTTCATCTTTTGATAATATGATGATTTTAGGGTAAATAGTACTGAAAAATTATACCTATATAGTGAAATATTGATAAGGGTTATAGGTTTGTTCCTTGGTTGGTAAATTTTATATTGAGTAGGTTTGAATAAAAAGTTTTAGGGTTGGTTGAAAATTAGGATTGAGTTATAAAAAAGAGGAGAGGTGACCTGTGACTGCATAGGTCTTTCTCCTTTATTATGGATAGGGGTTACATATTTTTGCTGAGGGTTATGTTGTATAATTAATTATAAAATTTTAATTGATTTTATATGTTTTACAAGACAAAACTTAACATAAGAAAACAGTAATTGTGAGGTAATAATGTGATTATCGAATGTACCAAAAAACTAGCGGATGCTATGAAAATTAAAATTGAACCGTATAATCCAATAAATAGTACACCTTTTTATGAATGGCATGCAAACCTGTTTATGTTTGATCGAAGAAAAGGTGTACTTCTTATGAATAATACGACTAGATATAGTATTGTTCTATATGGCTTAAAAATGGAGCATTTTAAAAAGTTTGATAGTATAGTTTTAGCTGCCATTGAAGAAACTTTTCTTGCAGTAGGATTTGATAAAGAACTAGTTAAAACGTACATTGCAAATTGTAATGCGGTTACTTATTCAAAAACGCATGATAGAAGTATTTTGGGTCAAATGAAAGAATTTGAAATAGATATTTCGTAGAGAATAGAGGAATATCTCCCGAATGATAATATAAATCTTGTGGACTTAAATATATGGTGTGGACAGAATTTGATGTGTGGCACGCTTGGTTATGCACGTCCGATAGCTTTGTTAACAAAAGAGATGAATAAAGAAGTTCTATCTTTTAACAAAGAGCAATAATAATCTATCCCTTGACATTTCCAAAATTCCGAGCAATAATATTAAAAAATATCGAACGGTTAAAAGAGAACTAGTAAGCAGTCCTTACGGTGAAAGAGAGCGAGATTTAGAAGCTGAGAGATCTCGTCATTGGTGAGTTGCTGAACCTATCTCTGGAGTCCTATGCAAACATAGGCGCATACCTTTAGCGTTATAAGGTCTTAAGTGGGATGTCTAAATAGACGTTCAATCAAGGTGGTACCACGGAAGTTAAAGCCCTTTCGTCCTTATTTTATAAGGATGATTGGGCTTTTTTATTTATAAACAAAAACGAAATGGGAGTTTTAGCAGATGGGAAAGAAACGTATTGTTGTGAAAATTGGAAGTAGTTCATTAACGAATGATAAAGGTGAAATTGATCAAAAGAAGTTTGATGATCATGTGCATGCATTGGCAGCTTTGCGTAAGGAAGGACATGAAGTTATTCTAGTTTCCTCAGGGGCGGTAGCGGCGGGCTTTGCTCGTTTAGGGTATTCTTCAAGACCGATTACGTTGAAAGGGAAGCAGGCGGCAGCAGCGGTTGGGCAAAGTTTACTAATTCAATCGTATATTGAGAAGTTTATGGAATTTGATATTGCGCCTGCGCAAATATTGTTGACGCGAATGGATTTCTCGAATCGTGATCGATATAAGAATGCGTATGAAACATTGATGGAGTTACTTGAACGCAGAATTTTTCCAATTATCAATGAAAATGATACCGTATCTGTTGAAGAATTGACTTTTGGGGATAATGATATGCTTTCTGTACTTGTGAGCGGCTTAATTCATGCGGATCAATTAATTATTTTGACAGATATTAATGGGCTTTATGATGCGGACCCTCGCAATAATCCAAATGCGAAGAAGATGGATTATTTAGAGGAAGTGACAGATGAGATGCTCGGATTTGCTGAAGGTGCTGGTTCAAAGGTTGGAACCGGTGGGATGAAATCTAAACTAATTGCGGCAAAAACAGCTCTTGGTATCGGGGTTCCTGTTTTTATCGGACGTGGCGAAGGAAGCGATAAATTAGTTGAAATGCTTGCAGGCAATGGTGATGGAACATACATTCAAAATAAAGAGCTTGCTTATGTAAAAACGATGAGACAATGGATTGGACTTCATTCGGAAGTAGCTGGAAGCATTACGGTTGATGAAGGTGCTGAACATGCCATTTTATTTAAAGGTTGTAGCTTATTGCCAGCAGGCGTGTTTGAAGTGAAAGGAAATTTCCAAAAAGGTGACGTTGTTGAGGTTTTTGGAAAAACGAGCTTGCTTGGACGAGGTGAAGTAGCCTATTCATCCGAAGAACTATTGCAAGTAATGGGTAAGCGTAGTGATGAGAGAGAGAATATGGAAGTTACTTCAGTGGAAGTGATTCATAGAGATAAATGGGTGAAATTCTAAAGGAGGAACTGAGATGAGCGAGGTAACAAGAAAAGGACAGTTAGCGAAAGAAGCGAGTTATGCGTTAGTAAGTGTTACTACAGAAGAGAAGAATGCAGCATTACAACTTATTGCTGATCAATTACGTGAAGACGCAGCAACAATTATTATGGAGAATGAGAAAGACTTGCAAGCTGGTCGAGATAAAGGTTTCTCTTATTCACTTCTTGATCGCTTGATGCTTGATAGCAAGCGAATCAATGATATGGCGGATGCGATAGGTCAGTTAATTGATTTGAAAGATCCAATTGGTGATTCATTAGAGAAGATTGAGAAAGAGAATGGCTTGCATATTGAGAAGGTTCGCGTACCTATTGGTGTTATCGGGATGATATATGAAGCAAGACCGAATGTAACAGTGGATGCAGCGACACTTAGTTTGAAAACGGGTAATGCGGTTATTTTACGAGGAAGTTCATCCGCTTACTATTCAAACGTAGCGGTTGTTCAATCCATCCATAAGGCATTGGAAAAGAGTGTTCTTCCAGTGAATGCTGTTCAACTAATTGAGGATACAAGCCACGAGACGGCGAAAGAATTGTTTAATTTGAATGAATATTTAGATGTATTAATTCCACGTGGCGGTAAGAATTTAATTGATACGGTAGTACGTGAATCAAGCGTACCAGTTATTGAAACAGGAGCGGGTAATTGCCATGTGTTTATTGATGAAACAGCTAAATATGGCTTAACGGAATCAATTGTATTAAATGCAAAAACACAACGTCCTTCTGTGTGTAATGCAATTGAATCATTATTAATTCATGAATCCTGGTTTTCGCAATATGGTAAACAATTGTTAGAAACACTTCATGATCATGGTGTTGAAATCCATGGAGATGAAGAAGTTTGCCAAGCATTTGATCATGCGGTTTTAGCTACTGTAGAAGATTGGGGAACAGAGTATTTATCGCTTACTATTAGTGTGAAGGTTGTAAGTAATGTGGAAGAAGCAATCAACCATATTAATAAATATGGTACAAATCATTCGGAAGCAATTCTTACAGAAGATGAGAAGAGTGCTGCTATTTTCTTAAATAAAGTTGATGCAGCGGCAGTTTATCACAATGCCTCAACTCGCTTCACAGATGGATTTGAGTTTGGATATGGAGCAGAAATCGGTATTAGTACACAGAAGCTTCATGCACGTGGACCAATGGGGCTTGAAGCGCTAACTTCAAGCAAGTTTGTGATTCGTGGTGAAGGACAGATTCGAGGATAAAACAAAGCCCGTTTGGAAAATATCCAAACGGGCTTGTTGTGATTATTGAGTTGATTTAGGAAAGTGTTTTTATCGATTAAAAGTGAAAAAACTGTAACTTCCTATATCGATTTACGACTAATCCATAAAGGGGGAATGAGATGAAGAAGCGAATCGTTTTAGTAATCTTGTTTGTTGGATTGGTAATCGTGGGATGTTCAAATGGAGAGTTGTCAGGAAAATCAAATGGAGAGCTGTCAGGAAAAAAACCACCTAAAGTCTTTATTGAATTGAATGATGAACGCTTTGAAACAGTACTTGGTACATACTGCTGGAAATCGGGAAATGATGGTATTTGTGTTGATAAGGCTGGACCGAAGGAATTATTGGAAGGAAAAAAACCTGTGCGGGTAAAGGCTGGTGAAAAGGTCAAACTTGTGATGGACTTTGAGCCGAAGCCTAATGAAATCCATCTTACACAAATTAGTGGAGAAAAGGAAACAGAAGTCGAACTAACAAGTCAGCAATTCACTGTACCAAATGAGAAAGGGCTCTATTATTATTCATACGGTGTATGGTGGATGGATGAAAAGGAAAAGAATGTTTCAAATGGCGATGCATTCTATGCCTTTGCTTTAGAAGTATATTAAAGATGGGGGTATAAACATGAAGAGAATAGACTATGAGCGTTCTACTGATTATTATGATGAACGCCTGTTATTGATAGATGAACAAATCTGTGAGCTATTACAACAAAGGAGAGAACTTTCAAACAATAACCCCGGATTACCATTTGATGAAAGAATCTCAGGGTGGGCAGAAAAGTATGGTTTTTATGAAGATTATTTGAAATATTTATTTGACTTTATGTTGAACGAAGAAATGTTTAGACCCGAGGTAAAGCCCATTGAATTTAGAAAACATATACCTATTTTAAAAACGCTTGAACATGAAGAAAAAATGTATTCAATAACACATATTAAACAATATTCGAATGCGAGTATTGTAACTCTTTATGTTGATTGGCATGAAGAAGAGGAAGACACTTATACAAGAATTCATAGTCATAGGGACTCGTTTTTTGAGCTATCTATTAGTGACGAATACGATTGTCGATGGGAACGTGGAGGAGGAGGTTCGGGAAGTTATAGATATAATTATATTATTTCTCCTCCTTTGCCAGATGATCCAACAGGACTACAATTTGTTTTTAAAGAAGAGGATAGCCCTTATCGTGGAAAACAAACTGGGCTTGAATTAGTTTTTCATTTGGAGTGATTCTACAGCAATAAAAAAGAAATTTGAGGTATATATGAAAAAGTATTTTCTAATAATCGGCGCGGTAATTATGGTAGTAGCTTTCATTAGTGTTAAAGGGGCTTCTATAGTAATTAAAGATTATGATACGGCCCGGTTAAGTACGGACTTTGGTAATAAGGAAGCATATGAGATAGGAGCCAATGTGTTTAATATGCCGATTTTTAAAGACCACGATGCAGCATTTGAACAAGCGTTAGTAGATTATAAAGAAGGAATTGCTTCAATTGCAAAAGAGAGTGATTTAGAACCGATCAATCAGAATAATTATAAGCGATATAAGATACTTCCAACTAAAAATCCATCGGAGGATGAAGCTGTTTTTGAACAAAAAGTAGAGATAACTAAATTTTTGGATATATACGAGAATAGCTTTGAAACGATATTTGATTAGATTTCAGCTTCTTAAGAAGTATTAAAGAGCTATTTCATCTTGAAATAGCTCTTTGTTCTGATATTAAAGCTCCTCAAAACTGCTAATCGTATTGATTTTTTTCTTATTTGCACGATTTACTTTTAATCGCAGTGTTGTACCGATTCCGAAATTTTTACTGCTATTAAATTCAACTGTAATTATTTTTCCGTCGTCATTATGTGCATTTAATTTATAGTAATATTGAGTTGATATTTCACCGTTATTGCCTTTTCCAGCTTCCTCTATTTGAACATAATAGTATTTTGTGCGCCATATTTTTATTTCGTCAGAAATATCTTTCAAAGCAGCTTGTAAATTATTTATAGTTAAAAATACATTTTTTTCTAATGAAGAATGGATACCACTTTTTAATTCCATAGTTAAACACCTCGAAAATGTTATTGTATGATTAAATTATACTTCCATGTTTGAAATACTCTCATTTATTTACATGACAAGTACCTTACAGTTTTGTAAGGTATATTAAGTCATTACATTATTATGTACATATTGAGGTGAAAGCATACTAAAAAGCGCCTGCAATAAGATTATCTGGGGTGACTTATTATTATGTGAAATGGACAGATTAACTAAAACAGTGGACGGATTATCATAAAAAATCGCTGAATTAGATGCAGAAGAGGAATTATTTCATTAATGATTGAATATTTGTTAAAATATTTTGACTAATACTTTTACAGAGGTGTGACATACATGAATGAAATTATTGAGAAAATTTTAGATCACAGATCCATTCGTTCGTTTGAGGACAAACTACTATCAAAAGAACAAATTGAAACAATTGTATCATGTGCTCAATCTGCTGCTACATCAAGCTATATTCAAGCTTACAGTATTATCGGCGTTACGGATCCAGAGAAGAAAGCAAAGCTAGCAGAACTAGCAGGAAACCAATCATACGTAGAGAAAAACGGACATTTATTCGTCTTTTGTGCTGATTTACATCGCCATGAATTGGCAGCACAAATGGAGAATCAAGATGTAACAGAAAGCATTGAAAGTACAGAAAAATTCATGGTTGCTTGCATCGACGCTGCTCTAGCTGCACAAAATGCAGCACTCGCTGCGGAATCAATGGACTTAGGCATTTGTTACATAGGCGGTATTCGCAATAATTTAGCAGGAGTAAACGAACTTCTAAACATCCCAACTAAGGTAATTCCATTATTTGCGATGGTAGTTGGTTATCCTAAGAACCGTTCCGAGAAGAAACCTCGTTTACCTCTAGCAAATGTCTATCATGAAAATGAATACTTACATAATGATGACATATTCAAAAGTCAGTTAGGTGAATATAACGAAACCATGTCGGCTTACTATGAACGCCGCACAAATGGTAAGCGTAACGATACTTGGACAAGTCAGATGATGGATATGTTAGGGAAGAAAAGCCGTATGTATATGAAGGGTTTTGTTGAGGGGCAAGGGTTGAAGAGGAAATAATATAAATGTTTAAGCGAGGTGTTTCGGCATCTCGTTTTTTTGTAAATGGAGAGCCATAAATTTCTATGCTAAAGTAAAGATAGCTAGTTTTGCTATTCTATATTTATAGAAATATAGAATAATTAAATATTTTTTATGAAAGTGAGATAATATGGCTGGTTTTATTTTTTCCTTAGATAGTGAAGAATCATTGCAAGAATGTATTGAAAATGGCGTATATAGTACGAATTTTAAATCGTTAACTAAAAATTTTTGGAATGCAGCTTACGAAGGAACTTTTGCAGACTATATAAGTATGAAAGAAGGAGATTTTATTTTTTTATAAAAAGAAAAATATATGGGATTGGCAAACTCATTAACATTCAAGGTGAATGTAAATATTTAAATTATCCTACTGCCGATCTTCCGAGGATGGAGAACTATAATGGAATAGTAGATAGTATGTTAATTAATCAAAATCCAAATAATATTAATAATAGATGTATATGCCTTTTTGAAAGTTATCCTTCTTTTTTTAAAGAAGGAATCGATATGGATGATGTATTGGCCTCTAATCCAATCAGTTTTAAAATGTTAAGAGCATTTTGGAAACGGTCATTTATAAAGATTGATGAAGAAGAAAATAAGGCTTTAAAAGATATTATTCTTAAAAGAAATGAAGAATATATTAAAAATAAATATGGATGTTATAACTCGAATTTAAATCTGCATCAAACAATTCGAGAAAATGTAAGTGAAAATTATCATATTACTTCTAAAAACTTGTTATCTGTTTGTGCTAATAATAATTTTATAAAACATGAGATGGCGATTGAAGCTGGTATTATCGATATTATAACAAATAATGATAAATCAATTTTTGGAAAGTGGGATTATCTTTCACATCAAGTTATTGCTTCACCATTTAAACCTATAGATTATATGGATAAGATGGATGTATTTGGTTTTCGTTATATTCCTGGGTTTGATACAATTTCAAAGTATTTACTTATTGAAATTAAAAGTAAAAAAGCAGATGTAGATGCTATTAATCAATTGATGAAATATGTGGACTGGATTAATCAAGAATATTCATTCGGTGACTATTCAATGATTCAGGCGTTTTTGGTTGCTTATGATATACCTAAAAATGTAATTGAACATAGGAATAGTGTGTGTAAGAGGAATTATTTAAAAGGGCGTCGACCTGCAATATCGGCAGAATGGTCTTATGTGAAATTAATCAAGTACTCTTTTGATGACGAATTAAAAGAATTGGTTTTTGAAGAAGTTAATTAAAGTAATGAAAGGTAGCTTTTTATATTGGCTACCTTTCATTACTATTACAATTCTTGCATAATTTTTGCTATATACTCCCGATTTAGCCAATAACATTGTTTAGTGATTCTTTCTCCACTAGGTAACATTACTTTATCTTTGCCGTCAGCAGCTTTAGGACGAATATGTGTAACTCCATTGAAATTACTTTTAGGTAAGTTGTTTTTCTCTACAATCGTATCATTTTTTTGTTGCACATATTCAATCTTTATTCCTTCTGAAAGCACTTTGTTCACTTCAAGGTATAGGTGTTTCATCTCATTCTCAACCGTATAGAGTGGCATGTTCCATAGTTTGATTCCTTTAAAAAATAATTTGCGATTTTTATTTTCTTTTAGAGTTTCTTTATATTCAAAGACGACAAAAAGAAATTTTGTTTCCAAAAATTTATGTCGTATAAAACTGTCTTCCCAAGGCTCTTGAATCCATTGGGTAAAATCAATTTTTTCAAAAGACATACTTTCTTTTGGCTTTCCATTTGGTTCTAAACGAATCGTTTTAAATTGAATATTAGCTTTGGCGAATTCTTCTATTTGATTTAGTTTTGTTCCTTTTATACCCAATAAAGCACTAATAATCATTGGTATAAGTGCTTTAGCTTTTTTATTATAAGGAACTTCCAGCTTTATTGCCATTTCTTCATCGGTCATACCAATAAAAGGGAAAAACTTTTCAGATAATAAATCTGATATTGATTTTTTCTGTAACTCTTCGTAACTAGTAAAACTAACTAAATCTTCACCAAAAATATATTTTCGTAGGATTGCCGTCATATATGACTGTTTGAGAGCAAACGCTCGTTGCATTGCTCGTTCTTCTGAATAAGGTTGATCTCGTAGAGAGTTTTTATTTGCTCCTTTAGGGCAGGCACCTAAATAATTGGTATCACCTTCGGATAATTCATGGGCTTTACCGGCTCGAATTTTTTCTACAATGGTCATCCAATCTTGTTTTATAATTTCTAAATCAGAAGATGGATATGTAAATAAAATACTTTTATAAATAGAAAAATCTTTAGGCTCATTATCTTGAACCCATTCATAGAACATTAACAAAAGTTTTTCGTTTTTTTTCCAAAAACTTGAGGTAGTAAAGGTTGTATGTACTTCTTCCATATAATTGATGATATTTAGTACCAATCTCTCTTTTGCTGAAACAGTTCCGTTCTTATTATGTTTAAACGGCGTGACTTTAAGTTCTATTCCTAACTCTTCAAAATCTGGTCTAGCATCAGAATTGATTTTATAACCAAAAAAGCTTTCTTCAATAACTTGTCCAAGTCCTCCTTTAGAACGCTTATTTACAAGTCTACCAGTATTATCAATTTCTCCGAATGTTCTTCCTTCTGCTTCTTGAACTTTTTCCATTAATTCTTCAGTAGTTTTATAAATCATTTTGGCACTCCTTCACGTAATGTCAATTAGATAAAAACATAGTACAATTTTCCTTAGTTGCTTAAGCTCTTTTAAATATAATTAATACATTTTATAATAGTATACTCCTAGTAAAGTGATTATTGAGCAGATTATATAAGTTTGAAATAAAAATTAAAATTTTTTAAGATTAATTTCTCCTAAAAGGTTCACCTTTACAGTAATATTCATTATAATATTACTTAGATAAAAAAAGGCGAAAGGATGTTCGGTCATGATAAATGTAATAGAACTGTTTGCAGGGGTCGGCGGCTTTCGCATAGGGCTCGAGGCAGCAAATGATTCTCAAGGTGAAAATAGGTTTGAAGTAGTTTGGGGTAATCAATGGGAACCTTCGAAGAAAGCACAAGATGCGTTTAATTGTTATGCGCGTCAATTTAAAGATAGAGGAATACATTCTAACGCAGATATTGCACAAGTGGATGAAAAGATATTTGGTAATAATATAGACTTAATAGTAGGTGGCTTTCCTTGTCAAGATTATTCAGTAGCACGTACCTTATCTGGAGAAAAAGGAATTCAAGGTAAGAAAGGCGTTTTATTCTGGGAAATCATGCGACTAGTTAAAGAAATAAAACCAAAGTATATATTATTAGAAAATGTAGATCGGTTGTTAAAATCTCCTTCTAAACAACGAGGTCGAGATTTTTCAATTATGTTGGCGAGCTTCCGTGATGAGAATTATTCTGTTGAGTGGAGGGTATTGAATGCTGCAGAATATGGACAAGCACAACGAAGACGTCGGATTTTTATATTTGCAATTAGAAACGATACTACTTATATAAGTAGCAGAAGTAATGAAAACGATGCTGTGATGCTACATGAAAAAGGATTTTTTGCTAGTGCATTTCCTGTTAAAGAGGAAACTTCTCATAGACACAAACCACATTCATTTATTTTAAAGCATGATATTTTGGAAATATCGGATGAGTTTTCAATGAATTATATGAATGCTGGAATAATGAGAGGTGGAGTTGTTTATACGGAAGAATTATTACCATTGGAGGAAAAGCCTAAGCTATTAGGTGAAATCCTAGAACGAAATGTAGATGAAAAGTATTATCTGAGTGAAAGTGTAATTGAAAAGTTTAAATATTTAAAAGGGCCAAAAAGAATAGAACGTACTTCAGCTACTGGCCATAGTTATGTATTCTCTGAAGGCGGGATGTCTTTCCCAGAGCCTTTAGACAAACCTGGACGTACTATGTTAACAAGCGAAGGAACGACTAATAGAAGTACACATGTTGTTGAAGATTTAGAAACAAAGAGGTTACGTATTCTTACTCCTGTAGAATGTGAAAGACTTAATGGTTTTCCAGATCGTTGGACTGAAGGTATGTCAGAACGGATGAGATATTTTTGCATGGGAAATGCTTTAGTCGTTGGGTTAATTGAAAGAATGGGTAAAAGAATATTAGATATAAATAAAGAGGAAAAAGTTTTAGAACGGGAAAATAATGAACAGTTAAGCATGTTTTAAATAAATTTACTTTAGAACTTAGAGGAACCTTATGGTGTTCCTCTTTTTTAATTCAATTTATATTGATAATCGAAAACATTAAACTATTATTTTTTTGAAAAAGTAGAGTAAATTCAAATACATTCATCTTTTATACAATTCACTCAACCTCAACAAATGTTATTAATAAAACAAATCTAATCCTTAAAAATTCCCCGAATAAATTATGGTTTTACAAGCTATGAATTATTCGGAAAAAAACTTTTTTCAATATAATTAGAGAGGAACGTATTTAGTCCAGTTAATGATTGCTATTACGTATGATCGAATGTTAACCGGAAAGAATGTTATAGCAGCGGCCGTTATGTATTTCACTTATGGGCAGCTCTTTATCTATCTATCTATTATTCCGCAGTATCTTATTGATTTTGAAAGATCGTATAAAAGGCACGGTATATTGGGATAAAAA
>NZ_JBALMO010000270.1:0-1704 GCF_036963345.1 Bacillus sp. JJ722 | reverse complement strand
CATTGTTACAGCTTTAATAAAAGAACATTCACTCAAGGATAAGAGCCACTAATCAATCTTGATTAGTAGTTTTTTTGTGGAAAAAGAAGCTACACTCCTGTAATGAATAAACCGATTGAATAAGTAAAACCATTCAATTCTAGCGTTATACTGAAAATAGGTATGACAAATAAATTCCTCATATATTTATGGGAGTAACTCGAATAAATGTAAATATTTGTTTCGAGTGGCATCTTGGAAGAGTTTTATTTTTCAAAAGAGCGTAAATCCAGTGTAAAATATTATTAGCACAGGCGATAATAGATACTCCGTAAGTTTTTCCTTCTTCACGTTTCTTAGCGTAAAACACTAGTAACTTTTTACTACTGATTTCTTTTGTCGTGCGGCTTTTACATGTATCTCGAATAGCACAACGGACAGCTGTAAATAAGGCGTGCCTTGGCCTACTCTCTTTTAGTGATGCGATTTTTGGTATCTTTAAAGATTCCAGATTCAAATACGCTAGGATCAATTCCCGCAAAGGCAACCAACTTTTTAGGGTGATTAAACCGATCAATTTTTAAGGGCATCTAAAACATTATCAAATTGATATTAAATTCATTCGTGAACATGGCGAAAGAATGGATTTAAATATGCATGTTACATGTTAAACCCATCTCTCTGATTACGAGAACTTTCAAAAGAAGAGCTTTCATGTCGTTTATGGGGTAGTACCAGCGAAACGCGGAAAACATACGTTAAGACAAGTATTGTAAATAATCTTAACCAAAAACGTAATTCAGACTTAATTTTGGTTATTTGTTTTTGGTTTAACTTTTGAATATAAAAAATAATTTAAAGAATGCTAGATATAGTATTTATATTGAATCACCAAAAACGAACGTTTATGGTGATTCTTTGTGAAAAAAGCGCACTTAAACTATCTGCGCAGTATAGTTCAACGAGAAATATGTTAAAATAAAGAAAAAAAGGGTTTATAAGGATGTGGCTTTATGGGGCTATTTGCAACTCTAATTATTATCATTTTAGTAGTAATGGCTGATGTCTTTATGTTTGATAAAGATAGAAAAAGATGGGGCTGGATGAAAGAATGGAACAATTTTCAAAAGCTTATCTTCTTCGCTATCTTTATTATTGTATCTTGTGCAATATACTTCTTAATTAGTGCAAAATATATCTAGTTTTTATAGAGCTAACAGGTGCAATAGCCAAACAAGGCTGTCATTTTGATAGCTTTTTGTTATGGAACAAATAAGAAATTTATTAATTTAAGTGTGATAAAATTAAAAAATGATTTGGAGGGGATAATTTGAGAAAGGTGGAAGTAAGTTCGTACAATGAGAAATGGGTTCAAATGTTTATGGAAGAGGCTGAAAAACTGAATCTTATTTTCGGGAATAAAATCATAGATATACATCACATCGGTAGTACCTCTGTTCCAGGGTTAAAAGCTAAACCAATAATAGACATAATGCCTGTTGTTAAGGATATTAACAAAGTTGATAAATATAATATAGAGATGCAAGAAATCGGATATGAATCTAAAGGTGAAAATGGGATAGTTAGACGTAGATACTTTCAAAAAGGTGGGGACAATCGCTCTCATCACGTTCACATCTATCAGATTGGGAGTTATGAAATAAAAAGGCACCTGGCTTTTCGAGATTATTTAAAATCACACCCAGATGAAATGAAGAATTATGG
>NZ_JBALMO010000269.1:0-5757 GCF_036963345.1 Bacillus sp. JJ722 | reverse complement strand
CAACTATATTAATCATTTACCTAACTCCTATAAATATTGTTTTGAAATTATATCACTTTAAACTTCTTAAATACAATGTAAAGCTGTACAATTATTTCGACATGTCTTTTTTCTTGCGTCCTAGATTAAAGGTTATTACGAAAATTCAATGTTACACTTTTACCATCATATCCACTTTTATTCACAAACAAATACTGGTTGTTGATTTTCATATGGTTTTTAACTAAAGGTTAAAAAAAGAAGACATTTGGCGCATGACAACATATGTACATAAATCCTCATTTTTAGATGTTTATTATTCTGTTAAAACAGGATATGTGCCTTCTTCGTCATGAATCTCCTTTCCTGTTAGTGGAGGGTTAAATACACAGACAAGATGTAAATCAGCAGTTGTAGCTCGAATATAATGTCTATCATGTTCATTTAATGCGTACATTGTTCCTGGTGAGATTTTGTGAATTACTCCAGTTTTATTACCATTCTCATCTGCAATTTCAATTTCTCCCTCACCTTCAATACAATAACACGCTTCAAAGTGATTCTTATACCAATGGTAGTTATCAGCACCTTTTTTAACAACAGTGACTGTCATCGAAAACCCCATACCATCTTTGTGAAGTAGTAACCTTCTACTATTCCAGTTATCTCCAGCGACATCTAAGTCAGTATTTATAATATCTTCCAATTTTCTTACTATCATCAAAATCACTCCTATTTCTTATTCACACCACTGAAATTACAGCTGTTTTATTAATAAATATATTCATTCATCTTTAGAAAATATTAAATTGCTCCTTTAGTTAAGAGAAAACAATGAGGCAACAGCTTAAATAATCGCCCAACTCAATTGTTTACATTATGTAATTGGTTATAAGTGCAACCCTAACTATTAACACCTTACCATTTAAATTAGAAAACTGTATCAATAAATTCCTCGACTATCTGATTAAATTGTTCAGGCTGCTCTAAATAAGGCAAATGTCCACAGTTCTCTAACTCTACAAATGTAGAATATGATAGATATTGCTTAAATTCTCTCATGTAACTTTCAGGAACAAAATGGTCATTTATTCCTCTTATCAGTAAAACAGGGCATTTAATATTAGATAAATACTGACGTTGATCATAATCAACTAACTCAGAAAACAACCTTTGTATATGAGCTGGATTTAGTGACCGGACAGAATGGTGAAATCCTCTAACAATTGTTTCATTCTCCGCTACTCCCATTTCCTTCAACAACGTATCAGCCCAAGTTTTACCCTGGTCATTGAGACTAAGTAAATCGTATACTTCTATCCGTTCTTTTCGATCCACTGGTTCTAAGTGAGCAAATGCATTTATAATGATTAAAGCTGAAACAAGATCTGGATATTGAGAAGCCAAATCAATCCCTACTCTAGCTCCTTTTGAAAGCCCACAAATAACAACGGATTCTAATTTCAAGTAATTGATTAAGGTAAGTACAACATTTGGATACTCCTTAAAATGAATATCCTCCCCTTCAGACCTTCCATGCCCAGGTAAATCTAAAGAAATCACTGTCCAATTACTAGCGAAATATTTCCTTTGATAGTACCAATTATTCGCGTTTCCACCAAGACCATGCAAGAATAATATTACAGGTCCATCACCTTCGACATTGTAAAAAATGTTTCTATTTTCATATGTAAAATGCATGTTTATCATCCTTTTCTAGTATGTAGCTCAAATCTCTTCTTCAATACTGGTATGCAACTCCATTCATGGCAATAGTTATGATTACTATTCTTATATAATTTTATCAAACTGAATAAAATATCGCGAAATATATAACCTGATCTGTTTAAAGCACTCTTTTTCAATCTTAAATAACTTAATATTTTCATAAAAAGAATTTCTGCTTTTACATAATTCATTTTGTTTTCTTTAGTAGCAATTAAATATCAAGTTGAATCCGGCATGAACACTTATTTGAATTCGATTCTATATTGCATTCAGCCCATATAGTACTAACTAATTTGTATCCAAATCTCAATATTCACATTCATTATCTGTTCATTCTATCCATGATAGACTTAATAAAAACAGTTTTATCTTCAGCAAACTACCTTTGGTAATCCAAGCATTTTCTATACCTCACATCACTTAAACTATACACCATCTCTTTAGTATTCAAATTATCTTCCTCCATTAAACTGCTCCGCCTTAACAGATAATATCTCTTACTAAGAGATATTAAAAATATAAAATTAGACAACGACTATTCCAAATACAAAAAAGCCATTCCTTATTTTTAGAATGGTTTCTTTGTTTGCTTTTTGATTTTATCTTTTATACGAAGGCATTTATTCAAGTGTAAAAAATTATGTCTTGTTGCGGGCATCAATATAAGCCCAGCAATGGTTTTTTTGCTCCAGTAGTCAGCTAGCCATTTGGAATTATGTGAAACAGCATTTTCTTCATACAATCGTTTAATTCTTTTTTGTACAACTTTTTCTTTAAATTGCCCAGGTTGCAATGAAGATACGACTTGCTTAGTACGTTTACCAACCTTAGCTCTGTACGCTAATAACGATTTAATATCAATTCTTGAACTTAATAAAGCAATGTCCTCTTCACTCATATCATTACCAGAATGGGAAAATTCAATATTCATTTTCATGAACCAATTGTCAGAAAAAAGAACTTGTTGTTCATCAGCAATTAATATATTCATAGTCATATCTTCGATTCGGGCAATATGCCATAAATGCCAAGCAATCGAATTTTTTGTATCAGGATTTAGTACTGGATACTGCCTAAAGTTTGTTTCATCCATATTCCTCAACATCCCATCTTCCAATGTTATCTGATCCGTTTGACTGATAGAGGAAGAATGTAGCAAAGAATGCTGAGATAGAAATAATTGAATTGCCTGTGAGTGTTCTTCTGATTTTAAAATGATTTCTGTTAAAATCTTATGGTTTTCATTCCAAGTCTTTCGTTGTATTAAATCCATTAAAATCATTCGCTCCTAAACTTTGTGATAAGTAATTATTCTATTTCATAATTATAATACTTTAAAGTTAACTTGAAAAAAGATAAACCAACAAATGATGTGGAAAGTCGCGAAAATTTTCTACTCAAAACCATTAAACTAAATAGTTATTGTTATCCTTTCTAAAAATACCCATTAATCACAAACATCCAAACTAAAATTTATATTTTTATTATCAATAACGTTTATCCTGTCTATCAATCTAACGTTCTTATAGTACTACTAATAGCAATAGCTACCTCTGATAATTCTTCTTTTGAATGATTTGCCATTAGTGCCACACGTAATCGTGAACTTCCCTTTAAAACGGTTGGATATCGAATGCCAGAAATATAATATCCCTCTTCAAAAAGCTTAGTAGATGCCTTTACGACTTTTTCTTCATCACCAATAATAATAGGAAATATTGCCGTTTTTGATTGAGCCAAAACATTATTTTCCTCCAAGCAATGATTAAAAAACTCTATATTATCCTGTAACTTTCTTACTTGTGTTGAGTCCTTCATTAATAATGAAATAGCTGCAACTGACGAACCCATAGTTACTGGAGATAGAGATGTAGAAAAAATAAAGCTCCGTGCCTTATTCTTTAAAAATTCAATAAGGATCTTCTTTCCACAAACAAAACCGCCCTCACCACCTAGGGCTTTACTAAGAGTTCCCATAATAATATCTGGTTTGTTTTCCATACGAAAATATTCACAAATGCCACGACCATTTTCACCGATAACACCCGTGGAATGGGCTTCGTCAATCATAGAGAACAAACCATATTTATCCGCAATGTTCACTAATTCCGGAAGATTTACAATGTCTCCATCCATACTGAATACAGCATCACTTACAATCAAACCACTTTGACATGGGTGTTTAAGTATCTTTTCTTCCAAATCTCTCATATCATTATGCTTATAGACAACAATTTTTGCTTTGCTAAGCCTACAACCGTCGATAATACTTGCATGGTTTAATTCATCACTAAATATAACATCATTGTTAGAGCATAATGCCGCTATTGTCCCTACATTAGCCATATAACCTGAATTAAATACCAATGCCGCCTCTGTATCCTTAAATTCTGCAAGCTTTTTTTCTAAAAGAGTATGAATGGTAGTTGTACCTGTAGTTAATCTAGACCCCCCAGAACCAATACCATATTCTTCGCCTATTTTAAAAGCATATTCCTTAATACGGCTATCAGTAGATAAATTGAGGTAATTATTTGAAGCCATCATAACTAGATCTTTACCCTCATATTTCACATGTGAACATTGAGATGATTCAATTTCTTTCATCGAACGATACAAATGATTCTCTCTCAACAAATCTAACTCTTGCTCCATTTTCAACCACTTATCCAGTTTAGGTTTATTATTATCAATATTTTCAACTACTACCTTCTTCTTTTCTAAATAAGATATGGTATCTTTTAAATTACTCTCTTTCTCACGATATAAAAATATCCTACCTCCATTTTCGCTGCCAACTTCCTTAAGCTTCGTTATTCTAACATAACCTAATTCTTTAGATGCCACATATCCGGTCACATAATCTAAATCATCAGAAATGCATATTTCTCCAATAATATTAGGTGCGTTAGCAACTTTAGTCGCTAAAACTATAGCCTCCTTAAAGTGATTTTTTGATTTATTGTAATCCTCATAACCCTTTCTCAAAAAATCCATATAAGTAGCTCTAATTCCACGTTCTTTATCCACTTCTATACGTTCTAATGAATCTACATCAAGAAGGATTGCACCTCGCATCGAATATGATTCCTTTAGTTTCTCAAGAATGTCATCACCATTTGGTATATCCATTTTTACAAGTAACTCTTTAACCCGATTTAAACCTTCTTTATAATCTGCAACTTCAATTGTCCTTACAGGTAAAGCATCCAAATGAAGTATTTCCTCTGACTTTATTTTCTCAATCTTAACGTTAATAAAATCAGCCTTTCCCTTTGTATGATGCAAAGCTCTATTCACTAATGCTTCAGTATGAAAGTTTAATTCGTTTTCGTTAACCATTTTTTCCGCACCAGATATGTGTTTTGAATTCCCATTTATATTTTTGGATGCTCTCATTTTTATGCTATATTGATTCATATTTTCTTGACCCCATTTTATTTTCATGATTAATTATGAAATCTTGAAATATGGTTAGTTTCATATTCTTTTTTGCAATTGGAAATACAATAGCAGTTATAATAGCCGTAAAAATCATTCCTGGTAAAGCGGCTACAATAAGTATTGCAGGATTTACATCCAGAACTGCTGCTAATACAAATCTAGCAACCAATGTTCCAATAGGACCAGCTACAATTAAAATAATCAAAGTTGTACCAAAGATACTGATGATACCCCCAGCAACTATCCGAAATATCATAGCTACGAGAACATTAACAATTGTATGTGTACCTATTAACATATTAATTCCGCTCGCAATAATACCTGCCGATAAATATCTTTTAAATCCAAATAAAGCTGCTATTACTACAGCGATCGGGGCAGACAATTGAAATTCAGTTCCGACAAAAGGTGATGGAATTTTAAAAGTTCCAGATACTGCAATTATTGCAGCCAACATAGCTATAAGTGTTATTTCCTTTGTTCTATTAGTCTCTTTCCTCTTTTTCAAAAGCATTACTCCTTCCAAATATCATAAAATTATTTTATAGTATCTCAATTATATATGTAAACTAAAATTAAATAAAGTTGACATATAAAACATAATTA
>NZ_JBALMO010000268.1:0-1399 GCF_036963345.1 Bacillus sp. JJ722 | reverse complement strand
CGGAGCTGGACGTAGAATCCATCTATTTCAAAGTGATCAACAACCTATTATTTTATAATTTCCTAGACAATAAGAAATACCGGCACCGGTCCTTTTTAATGACTGAGGTTACTTCTACGATTTACTACCAATTAAAAAGGAGACATGCGGCAGGCATAAGATGGGCTGTTCTTGAAAACCCTCTTTTGGTTTTCAAAACAGAACGGCTTATGACCGAGCATGGCCGGTGTAAGGTTAGACAATAAGAAATACCGAATCTCAACATAAAAGGAGACGAAACAATGAGTATCCCTGTTTCCCCAAGATCCATTATGAACAAAACTGCACCAAATCGCGCAACTGCTATCGTGAACGGTACATGCTCCAATATACTAAACTGGGATGATGTAAGATTCAAATGGGCATATCCTAAATACAAAAAAATGCTCGGAAACTTCTGGACACCTTTTGAAATCAATATGTCTCAAGATAAAAAGCAGTTTCCTGAACTAACAGAAACAGAGCAAGAAGCCTTCTTAAAAATCATTGGCTTATTAGCTCTACTTGATAGCATTCAAACAGATTATGCTGGTAAAGTAGCGGATTATTTAACAGATTCAAGTCTTTCTGCCCTTATGATTATTCTCGCTCAGCAAGAAGTCATTCATAATCATTCTTATTCTTATGTTTTATCAAGTCTTGTACAAAAAGAAAAGCAAGATGAAGTATTTGAATTTTGGCGGACAGAACCTATTCTAGAGGTCCGCAATGATTTCATCACAAACGGCTACCGTGACTTTGCAGAGAAACCGACAGTTGAAAACTTATTGAAAAGTATCGTGTATGACGTGATTCTTGAAGGTTTATTCTTCTATTCAGGTTTTGCCTTCTTCTACTATCTTGCACGCAATCAAAAGATGGTTGCCACGAGTACAATGATTAACTATATAAATCGCGATGAGCAAATTCATGTCGATTTATTCGTTAAGATTTTCAATGAAGTATTAAATGAAAACCCTGAGGCTAATACACAAGAGCTAGCAGATTTCGTTCGGCAAACATTTATTAAAGCTACTGAACTAGAAGTCGACTGGGCACGATATATTATCGGTGATAGAGTTGACGGGATT
The DNA here is from genome assembly GCF_036963345.1 of Bacillus sp. JJ722. Classification (NCBI taxonomy): domain Bacteria; kingdom Bacillati; phylum Bacillota; class Bacilli; order Caryophanales; family Bacillaceae; genus Bacillus; species Bacillus sp. JJ722. The sequence continues at coordinate 290 of NZ_JBALMO010000268.1, read as the reverse complement.
TTAATAAGTGACCTTGAAGCATATATCAAATTCTATGCGAATGTTCGCTGTAATCAACTTGGCTTTGAAAAACCTTTCGAAGGTTACCGTACAAATCCATTGCGTTGGATTAAAGCATATGAAGACGTTGATCTCGGTAAATCTGATTTCTTTGAACAAAAGTCACGTCAGTATACGAAAGTAAACACAATAGATAACGGCTTCGATGAACTGTAATGCATTCATTAAATAAAATATTACTTGTTATTACATTCAAAAACCCATCAGCATTGGCACTGCCTGTCATTTTT
>NZ_JBALMO010000267.1:0-3102 GCF_036963345.1 Bacillus sp. JJ722 | reverse complement strand
CTGTCGGAAAATGATAAAAAAGCATCGTCACCGATGCTTTTTCAAGTTCAATATGCGTCCTACTCTTCGCTTTTTTCCTGCAAGTATCTATATTGATAGTAATGATGTGCAAATTCACTAACACGCCTTGTTAATGAATAATTGCTGCCCGCGCCTATCATCATACTCATTAATGGTAAGCCTTGAATTTTCCTCTTTCTGAACAACGAAATAGCCATATACTTCATTATTTGCTTTACTGGCTGCTCAAACCAAGATACATCCGTAATTTCATCATCACCATCAAAGAAGTACGATTGCTCTGATTGCTGTGTACATTCATTCAACTCTTCAAGACCATACTTTTGCAATCTCTCTGGTAAAGTCCCTGTATGGAATACTTTTAATGAAATCATCATTTCTTTTGGCGTATTTACTTCATATCCATAAGACATTGCAATTAATTGTACTAATCGCAAATTAATTATTGTAATAGCTGGTAAGTCACTGGTGATTAACACCGCTCCGCCCATACCACTAATACCACCTTGAGCAAATGAATATAGTCGATGTCTTGCTATTTGTTGTTGTGCTATGTATTTTAATTGATCAGCAGTTAAATATTTCATGTCGGCAATTCCTTCAATCCCGTCATGAAATATTCTAGCTGTAGCTAAAATTCGATCTCTGGCATCCATTTGAAACTGAGAACCTTGAATCATTGCATGAAGATGGAATAACATATTATCTAACGTTGTGAGAAATTCCTTCTGCATGTCTTCTGGTATAAGAGTAAAGCTGCTTTGAAGAGCTTTATCATATAACACTTCAAAGTCAGTAGTTTCATGGCTATAAAGTTTTTCTTCCCAAGCCTTTACTTCCTCATATATTTTCATTTCCCGACTTGTAAACGTCATAAGATTCACTCCTTTCATTTATACATGATACGTTTAGCAATAGTATATCACAAGCTATTTCAAACAGAAAAACACGCTACAAAAGTTGTAGCATGTTTTCTATCATTCACACTAATTTTTATCCTTTTGTCGGAACTAACAATCCATTGTTTTCTGCTTTTTTCACCGCTAAAAGAATACCTTCCATTGTATCTAAGTATTTAATTTCATTACCTATTGCTTTTCTACCAGCATCTGCAAAATCTGTTGTAAAATCTGTTCCTGGATAATTTACTTCTAAATATATTTTTGCATCATAAATCCATTCTGCGAAAGCTACTCCACTAACTGCCGTTACACTCGCATGTGCACTTGTCTGCGAACTGTAACTGTAATTATACTCCCTAAGTATGCTAACTCTCTTTAATAAATCTTCAATCATTTTCTTCACCCCCTCACTACTACTTTCGGCATAATTTACGTACTCATCAACAAAATTAAGATTTTTCCTTTTTTGTAACACTTTTAATCTATCAAATTAAAAAAACCTCTTATGATGTTGCTATAGCGACATCATAAGAGGTTGATTCATTTTTTATAATAAATTACATTTTTGCTAAGCGCATTACATCGCGAGCAATCATAACTTCTTCGTTTGTAGGAATTACTAATACTTTAACTGGTGAATGTGGATAACTAATGAAACGATCTTCTCCACGAACAGCATTTAAAGATGGGTCCCAATATACGCCCATGAATTCTAAACCTTCAAGAACGCGCGCACGAATAACATCACTATTCTCACCGATACCTGCAGTGAAGATGATAGCATCTACACCTGACATACGAGCAGCGTAAGAACCGATGTATTTATGAATACGATCAGAGAATACTTTTAATGCTAATTCAGCACGGTCATTTCCTTCTTCAGCTGATGATTCAATATCACGTAAGTCACTAGAGAAACCAGATACTCCAAGTAATCCACTTTCTTTGTTTAATACATTAATTACATCTTCAGCTGTTTTACCTGTTTTCTCCATGATGAATGGAAGTAGTGCTGGGTCAATATTACCTGAACGAGTTCCCATAGTTACACCAGCAAGAGGTGTAAAGCCCATTGAAGTATCGATAGATTCTCCGCCTTTAATAGCCGCAATACTTGCACCGTTACCTAAATGACAAGAAATTAAGCGTAATTGCTCTTTCGGACGTCCAAGCATTTCTGCCGCTTTTTCAGAAACATACTTATGTGAAGTTCCGTGGAATCCATATTTACGAATTCCGTACTCTTTATAATAGTCATAAGGTAAGCTGTATAAATATGAACTCTCTGGCATTGTTTGATGGAACGCTGTATCAAATACTGCAATTGCTGGTATATCTTTAAGAATACGTTGGAATGCTTTAATTCCAGTGATGTTAGCAGGGTTGTGAAGCGGTGCTAAATCAGATAATTCTTCAATTTGTTTTAAAACTTCATCTGTAATTAAAGCAGAATCGTTAAAGATTTCTCCACCGTGTACAACTCGATGTCCTACTCCGTTAATTTCATCAAATGATGCGATAATACCGTGCTCGATTAAGCTATCAAGAAGCATTTTTACAGCTACTTCATGATCAGGAATATCTGTTACTACTTTAACCTTTTCATCATTCACTGAAATTGTAAAAATTGAATCTGTTAAACCAATTCTTTCTACTAATCCTTTTGTAATAACTTTCTCACTTGGCATTTCAAATAATTGAAATTTTAAAGACGAGCTTCCTGCATTAATTGCGATTATTTTTGACATGTACTGTCGCTCCTTATCATTTGCATTATATGTTGTGTTATATTATTTTCTATTCAACTGTAATACAATAAATAGTACCAGTTTCATTTAAGCATTGTACTCGAATATTTTCAATAGTAAAAAGGAATTTTAAAGATTTTTAACAATTCAAAAAATATTTATTCTAACAAAACGAAATGTGTTTCAATTAAAATCCCATGAAAATATAACAGATATTATAAAATATTACGCAGTTGCTCTTTCTTATCATAAACGTTTTCATTTTTTATTATTACACCATGTATTCCCATCTTTATCTCAAGTTATATTTTCTAGTTTGGATAATAAAAAATCTAACTATATAACCAAAAGAAAAAAGTCTCAATTTGCTTTAATTCTCAAAGCAAATTGAGACTCCCTATCTCAAAGTAATTAATATAAGAAATTAATTG
>NZ_JBALMO010000266.1:0-2884 GCF_036963345.1 Bacillus sp. JJ722 | reverse complement strand
CATCTAAATTATCATTATAATATCATAATTAAATTAGCTATCTCAATATGAACTACCTAAGAAAAATTGAGAGGGCGTAGTGTTAAATGGTGTGGTAAAATATTACATAAGATTGTTGAATTTCTATTTCATAAGTAAATAGAAACACCAACCGTACAATAAAAGATGATTTAGCTTTAGGTAGAGACTTAATAAATGAACGATAACCGAGAAGTAAATAAACAAAGGTACATAATCTTTATTCTCAATAGTGAATAAATTGCTTCTATGACAGAAATTTCGGTATCTGCTCATGTTTTAGCCGATCTGGGTGATGAGCTAAGGAAACAGTTTTGCGATTTAATTTGAAAAATGTGGAAGAAGGGAAGGGGATAGCATGTTATCTTTACAATATCCTATTATTCAAGCTCCTATGGCTGGAGGAGTATCGAATCCAGCTCTTGCTGCGGCAGTTTCTAATGCTGGTGGATTAGGTTTTCTAGCAGCAGGTTACAAATCGGTTGATTTATTAAAAGAAGAAATCATAGCGCTAAGAAAGTTAACAAAAGAAGCTTTTGGAGTAAATATATTTGTTCCTGGTAACGAAGAGGTCAATCAAGAAGAATTAGATGCCTATGAACGAAAAATAGATAAGGAAGCACAAAAGCTAGGAACAAATATAGGGAAAGCTTATTATGATGACGATGCTTGGCAGAAAAAACTTCAACTAATGCTAGACGAAAAAGTTCCTATTGTAAGCTTTACTTTTGGATGTCCTTCGCCAGATATCATCCAGTCTTTACAATCTAATGGTACGTTTGTGATCGTTTCTGTAACTAACTTAGTAGAAGCTAAACTGGCAGCAAAATCAGGAGCTGATGCGCTTTGTTTGCAAGGAATTGAAGCAGGAGGTCATCGAGCTTCTTTTTCAAATAATCAAACGGAAGAACAAGATATGAAATTGCTAGATTTCATATCTGCAGTTCAAAATGATATTAATCTACCATTAATAGCTGCTGGCGGAATGATGGATGGGCAGGCAATTCGCCAAGTATTAGAAGCAGGTGCAAGTGCTGTACAACTAGGAACAGCATTTCTACTTTGCCCTGAAAGTGGAACGAATCCCGTTCACCGGGAAGCCTTAAACAGTTCACGCTTTACATTTACTGAAGTGACGCGTGCGTTTACAGGAAGACGTGCTAGAGGATTGGTGAATCATTTCTTAAAGGCCTATACTGAAGTTGCACCAGCTGCTTATCCTCATGTTCATCAAATGACGCAACCACTTAGAAAAACTAATCAAGTAGAATACATGTCTTTATGGGCTGGGGAAGGATTTAAACACTGTCGTGAACTTCCAGCAGCAGATTTAATTCGAATTCTTATGGAGGAACAATAAGAGTTTTTTTGAGGGGCTGTCCGAAAAGTCATTTCAATCACTTTTCGAGCGCCCTTTTACGCTTTGTTAGCCCTCCGGAGTAGTTTACGTGAAATATGTAAACTTTGGTGATTATGTTAGAATACCTATATTTGGCGCTTTCGGTCTAGATGAAACCCATCTATCTTCTTAAAAATCTAAAGAATTACTTCCCATCAATCAAACAATGATCGTAAATAGGACTTATTGGACAACATCTTTTAAAAATAGTTTATTCACGTTTTTGCTCAACCTTGTTATAATATTGAACACCAAATACAGCACCTTCATCTACCATTTTATTATCAGGCGTGTCATATGGATCTGGATGACCAGCTTTTTGAACTAAATCCTTTGGTTCAGATGTATTATTCTTAATCCAAGAAGAAAATTTACTCTTCGAATTTTGGTACATTTTCATTAGTTGTTGTCGCTTTCGCTCATCTTTCATAATTGTTGATAACCCGATCGCTCCTACAATCCCTACACCGACTGCTACAAATCTTCTTCCTCTCATCCTGTTTTCCTCCTTTGTTTTCTGTACTTTTATATACCCATTTTCTCTACCATAAACACACTTTTTACATTACAAACATGTTACGAATATAGTTTAGAAAATTTCACATGTTAATTAATAAAAGGAGTGACAAGTATGAAGAAGCAAACCTCAAATAAATATACTGTTGCAGGTACTAACATTGAAGAAGTAAAACAACTAAACGCCAATTCTGGATTAACTTACAATGAAATCAAAGCGTTAATACAACAGCAATATGAAAACAAAAATAAGTAAGAACGACAAACCAACAACTTCAAATAGGCGTAAGTTAATCTGTCCTTAAAATAGCCCTTTTGACTTCCAAAACAGTTTGACCTACGCCTGCTCATTGCTTAGTTCGTTACAAAATCACAACTTGATCTTCATCTTCAGAATCAACCGCTTGTGGTAAGAATAATTTTGTTCGTAAAGTGGTTTCTACAACCTTACTTGTTATTGGATGCTCACCAGAAATCGCAATGGAGAAAGGTATACTGCAATACTCATTCGAATCTACATGATGTATATCTGTAAAGACAATCTCATGTAGATCCTTTTCGTGGTATGAGAAATCGCTATCTTCTTTGTCTTGGTCATATTTTAGAACTAAAGTTAATACAATCTTTTCAATTTCTTGTTCAGCAGCTCCACCTTTAATATGTACTACCCCATTAATTGTCTCACCGCGTTTATATTGCTTGTTATCTAATATAGTATCGACCATAATATTTCCTAACCCTATACTAGACATAAATTTTCTCCACATTCAGATATTCTCCCTTCCTATAACCAACTTCCAGTATTTTCACTATACTTTATTTTTCCCAGATTTGATGTAACAAAAACATAATTGCCTCTTTCAAGAAAAGCGGAAGCGCCCGTTTTGCTCCGTATGGACTGGAGCCCATCGACTGAGATAAAGAGGATACACGAAGAGCTGACAAGCGATT
>NZ_JBALMO010000265.1:0-1023 GCF_036963345.1 Bacillus sp. JJ722 | reverse complement strand
GCTCTTTTTTTGTTATGCAACTAAAGGGCAGGATAGTTGCATAAGAAATTTATTAATTCAAGTGTGATAAAATTCAAAAAAATGATTTGGAGGGGATAATTTGCGAAAGGTAGAAGTAAGTTCGTACAATGAGAAATGGATTCAAATGTTTATGGAAGAGGCTGAAAAACTGAATCTTATTTTTGGGAATGAAATCATAGATATATATCACATAGGTAGTACCTCTGTTCCAGGGTTAAAAGCTAAACCAATAATAGACATAATGCCTGTTGTTAAAGATATTAACAATGTTGATAAATATAATATAGAGATGCAAGAAATTGGATATGTCCCTAAAGGTGAATATGGGATAGTAAAACGTAGATACTTTCAAAAAGGTGGGGACAATCGCTCTCATCACGTTCACATCTTTCAGATTGGGAGTTATGAAATAAAAAGGCACCTGGCTTTTCGAGATTATTTAAAATCGCACCCAGATGAAATGAAGAATTATGGAGAATTAAAAGAAAAATTAGCACAACAATTTCCTAATAACATGAAATCGTACATAAATGGTAAAGATTATTTTGTTAAAGATATAGAACTAAAAGCACTGGAATGGTATGAAGATAATCGCAATTAATCATAAAATAACAGATTATGTATTACTAAGGTGAAAATTTGTCATTAGACAGCTTTTTTATGTTACTAAACCAGCTACTAGTTAGTTTGTGAAGAATAGTACATAAACAAACAGGTGCGTTTGTTTAGGAAGGGTCTTTAAAAATGATAAAGGTTCAATACACGAGAAAAAGGATGGCAAATGCCATCCTTTTTCTCGTGTATTTTGATTAAAATGACTTGTTATTTTGAGTGTCAATACTATTGTCAAAACAAGTTTGCCACCTCTTAACTGAACCTGTTAACAGTTGAAAGTTGACAGTTGACTTTTAAAATATTATTAATCTTGTATGCTGTAAGCTTCTTCAATTGAATCCACAAATATTCCAGCAAAGATAATTTTCCTTACACAATTTTCAACCT
>NZ_JBALMO010000264.1:0-4087 GCF_036963345.1 Bacillus sp. JJ722 | reverse complement strand
TATCAGAGCTAACGCATACTGTTCAATAAAATCTATTAAATTAATCAAACTTTTATAAAAACGCTATGCTAATTAGTAAATGAAAATTAAAGCTATGGATTTCAAACAGTCGATAAATTGAAAATCGGCTATGCATTATTAGATACGAGAGGTAAAAAAAAGAGAAAAGCTAGTAGCACAGATCATAGTTTTGTCTGTTCTACTAGCTTCAGTGTTGTTTAGCATAATAAAAAAATGCATTATTTTCGCTTTACATTTGAATTTCTTCAACTTCATATTGTGGTGGAGCTTTTCGGAATGCCTTTGTAATAAATAAGAGATAACAAAAACCAATGATAAACCAAACTGATCCCATTATTAGTGAGTTAGTCTCAAGATTAATCCAAAGAACAGCAATTAATAATGCTCCGATTGCAGGCATGACTAAGTAATTGAAAAATCCCTTTACAGTTCGATGTTTCTTTTCTCGTATCACAAAATGACTAATTACTGAAAGATTTACAAAGGTAAATGCCATTAATGCACCAAAGTTAATCAATGAAGCGGCAGTAACTAGATCAAAGAACCAAGCTGATAGTGAAATAACTCCAACTATGAGTACGTTTATAGCTGGTGTTTTCCACTTAGGATGAATATATCCAAACCATTTTTCTGGGAATACTCTATCACGGCCCATAACATATAAAAGACGTGATACACTGGCATGTGATGCTAGTCCTGATGCTAACGTATTGACGAAAGTTGTACAAAGAAAAATAGATTGAAATAGCTTCCCGCCAACATAAAGAGCAATTTCAGGTAACGCTGCATCCGGCTCCTTAAATCGTGATATGTCTGGGAAAAAGAGCTGAATAAAAAATGATGTAGTTATAAATATTATTCCTCCCCATAGGGCAGTTAATAAGATTGCTCTCGGAATCGTTTTTTGAGGATTTGGTGTTTCTTCTGCAAGTGTTGTTACTGCATCAAACCCTAAAAAGGAAAAACAAAGAATAGTAGCACCAGCTATTATGGTCGAATAGTCCATTCCTTCATTCATAAAAGGCTGAATTGTAAATACTTCACCTGTTCCTTCTCCATTATGCAACCCTTTAATTACGAGGATGATGAAGACTACCATGATTGCAATCTGAATTAAAACAAACAGGGTATTAAAATTAGCTAGTACATTAACACTGCGGAGATTGAGAAAAGTGACAATTCCTACAAATAACACTACCCAGATCCATGTTGGTACCTCCGGAAATAATGCTGTAAGATAGATCTTTGTCAACAATGCATTTACCATAGGTAAAAATAGATAATCTAGTAATGAAGACCAACCAACTAGGAAGCCAAGATGTCCATTCATCGACTTTTGAGTATAGGTATAGGCAGAGCCCGCAGTAGGGAAGACCTTTACAAGTTTTCCATAGCTGGCAGCTGTAAAAAGCATACCCACTAGTGCAATGATATATGCAGTCGGCACATGTCCATCCGTAATTCCAGATACAATACCAAATGTATCAAACACAACCATGGGAGTCATATAAGCTAACCCCATCATTACGATTTGCCATAGTTTTAACGATCGTTTTAGTTTAGCGTTATTTTCCATCTATCATTCCTCCTTTTTCGTATCAATTAAGCGCTTTCGATTCATACATCTTAAACCAATTTAAATGAAGAGACCCTCCTTCTTTTTTGAATTGAAATGAATCCATTTATTCAAGTGCATATCTTGTGCCACAATTTGACATTTAATGTGAAATACAAGAAAATCTTATAAATCAAACAAATTTTTATAGAAAAATAGATATTTTGACCCGTTTAGTTTTGAATTACCATTCATTTTTGCATAGATTATTCGTTTTTTCATAATTTTCCGAACAAATATTGTGATTAAAAATATGAACCTCTTTGATAGGGCTCCATACTGAGATTTGGCATGTTTTTTGCATAAAATGAAATAAATAAACTATTAAGCAAAAAGAAAATGGAGGAATTTGGAAATGAAATATCCGTTATCCCCAGAAGTAAAACCCGAGTTTTGTACGACTGGGACATTTATGCGCTTACCTGCTTCAAGAGAGAATGCTAAATTGGCTATCATAGGTATTCCGTTTGATACAGCTGCATCATTTAGGGTAGGGGCAAGGTTTGCTCCACAGGCGATTCGCCAGGCATCCATGACACTTTTTCCTTATCATCCAATTCACAAGGTTTATCCTTTTGATGATTGTAATGCGATTGATTTAGGGGATGTTTCAGTAATCCCTCATAACATACACCGAAGCTATGAGTTGATTGAAAATTCAATGACTGATTTGATGGAAAAAGGAATTATCCCAATAGGCATTGGTGGTGACCATTCAGTAACACTAGCAAATTTGCGTGCTGCTGCAAAAGTTAACGGACCTGTTGCACTACTCCACTTTGATTCACATACTGATACATGGGATACATATTATGATGAAAAGTATTGGCATGGCTCACCTTTCATCCGTGCTTATGAAGAGGGGCTGCTACAAGCTGATAAAGTTTTTCAAATCGGAATTAGGGGGACACTAAATCATCCAGGAGATATAGATGCCAGTACAGATCTAGGTTATAACGTGATAACCACTTCTGAACTTAAAAAGAGAGGAATTGAGGATGTCTTAATTGAGGTTAAAAAGACTATCGGAGATACGCCGTGCTTCTTGAGCTTTGATATTGATTTTGTTGATCCATCATGTGCACCAGGTACAGGTACACTAGAAGTAGGTGGTCTAAACAGCCTCGAAACTTTGGAGATGATTCGTTCCTTAAAAGGATTTAACTTTATTGGATTCGACTTGGTAGAAGTACTTCCACCATATGATCCAACACAAATCACATCACTATTGGCAGCTACTATCATTCATGACTTTGCTAGTTTAGTTGCCTTAAAGATAAAAGAAGAGGAGCAAGAAACTAATTCATAATTGACATTACCAGTTCCAAAGAATCACTAGAAGTTGGAAGGAATATTGTAAGTGTACATCATTCTGTGATGTACGAAAAAAGGTTTGTTCATTGATATACATATCATCGGAACAAACCTTTTTAGTTTAACCATACTCTTAATTGGATTTTTTTTACTTATCCCTGTGTCTTTTTGAAAAAAATTGTAGCAAAACTAGCGATTATTTTTTTTAAAAGGAGCAGTTCAGAAAGAACAAAAATCATTACTTATTTTGTAATTTTTTTATAGATATGTTGATACAAATTAAAAGGAGAGTAGCTACGGCCAATGGAATAAAGAAGATCCAAGGAGCACCTGATGTTAACTCTACTTTTGCTTCACCAATCATACCTCCCCATTCTCCAGACATCGAAAGTATTCTTCCTTCTTCATTTACAGCCGACTTTTGGCCACCACCTATATAGTATCCAAATGCACCTAAGTGCAATAACAATATGAAACTAATCGTGGTCTGCTGTAAGGTGATTAATAGGAATCTAGATTTTAGAACAGGTATAATGTGTTTGAAAAAAATATGCCCGTTAGAAGCGCCAAGTGTAGAAGCCGATTTTATAAAATCATTCTTAAGTATTAGTCTCATCTCATTCGTTATAGTATTCGTTATAACGGGTATTCCTACAAGAATAACGATGACAGCCTGAAGCAAAATTAATTCCCAAAACGTAAAAATATCACTGATAAAATTGAGAGGACCTGTGAAATAAAGAACCAAAATAAAAGCTGGAAAGTATGTAAAAGGTACAAACGTTAGTTGTATCCACTTGCTTGTTTTATTCAACGGGAAAACAAGCAAATACGACAATAAACCACCAAACAAAATTCGAATAAGGGTGGTCACAATAACAAATAAAAATGTATATTGAAATCCTCCTAGTAATCGTAGAGCAATATTATCTCCACCTCGATCAGTGCCAAATGGAGGGATTACAGTAGGAGGATATGGAGGACCTTTTATTACTTCACCGTTATCATCATACAGTATAGTCGTTTTTTCTGCCGAATCAATAAAGAATACATTATATATAACACTACTAATAAAGAGTAATAGAAGTAGTGATATGAAAAACAACACCGTTTTATTCTTCATTAGTAACCACTCTC
>NZ_JBALMO010000263.1:1072-3841 GCF_036963345.1 Bacillus sp. JJ722 | reverse complement strand
GCTTATAATTGTTGATAAATACTATATTCTATCTATAATTGGAATAAGAGTCATCCTCTGTTCTTTTCAAAAGATAAAAATGAAAATCGGATATTTCAAAAATGTAATATCATATAGTTGTAGAATCTATAAGTTTATAACATTACATATATATAATATTTACATTATTTTTTAGGATGTGAAAATATGAATGAGTTGATTTTAACAACAAATGAGTTGATGATACATGAAGTGAAAAAGCAATTAAGTGATAAATCTGTTTTTGAAACTCTGCAAGTGAAATTAGATGAAGCGGAAAAATTTCGTGAAGTCCCTTTTGCGGATTTTTCGGATGTGGAAATGATTCAGTATTATTTATACAAGGAGGATCACTTAAATAAAGAACATGATAAGTCAGACAGAACACGAGTGGAATATAAAAAGGAATTACTCTTTTTCATTCAACATGTATTAGAGTATACAAATGAAATTGGAATAGATATAGATGGTATAGTGAATGGTTCTCTTTTTAAATCGCTGGAGAAAAGACATATTCGGAAATACCAGGAGTGGCTTGCGACAAAAAGTCCGCATGTATTGAAGAAAGGCTCTTATTCAGCTGCAACCCTTTCTCGAAAAACTAATATTCTTCGTCATTTCCTAAAACTCTTGTATGAGAAGGACTATATTAAGGAGCCTATACATGAAGGTTTAAAAGTAGCCAATGTACGCAAAGATGATAGACCGAACCGCGATCTTGGTCCGAACGAAGTCATTGAACTACTTACCTATTATAAAGAGATTAATCATCCAGTAATGTATGGGCTCATTCATGTATTAGTGACTACTGGCATTCGTAATGAAGAGATGTGCCGATTGAAAGTAAAAGACGTTCATTATGACAGCAGCACGAGTATGTTTTATTTAGATGTATCAGGTAAAGGAAATAAGCGAAGAGAAGCTCCGCTAAAAGCAAAAGTTATAGAGAGTATTCGTGCCTTCCGTCGTGCGAGAGGACTGATAGATTTAAGAGATGCAGATCCAGATGAGTACCTTTTCACAACGAGTACAGGAAAAGGATATTCACCTAGTTATTTATCTCAATACATATCGAAACAGATAAATGAAATTAAGCTACCGATTCTTCCAGATTGTAAAATAACTATATCGCCTCACGTTTTTCGTCACGCGTTCGCTATAACCAGTTATATGAGTAAAGCCGATATTTATCAAATATCTCGTTCACTTGGGCATGAGAAAATTGAAACAACCATGATATACCTACAAAAGCACATGGCTAGAGAACAACATGCAATTCATACATGGAATGAAACAAATATTTTAGGGGAGTTTTTATAATTTGTTCGATATACTTGATAAAATATGAGTTTAAAACATAATGTAAATACAAGTTTAATTTAATAAATTCATTTCCTCATAGTGTATATAAGTTATTCAAAATTTAATTAAAAAGGCATGTTCTCACTGGTTTACCCTTTTCAGATCTTAATAAGTACTTATATAATAAGGAAGAAAGTAGGTGCAAATCAGTGAGAAATATAATAAATGTATTGAAGATTAGTTGAAAGCAGTGTGTCCTTAAGTGTTAAAACTATTGAAGATGCAGAGTTTATATCAGTTGCATAAAAAACAGGATGTACATATAGTATCCTCCTGTTAAGAAATTTAGTGTTAGTTTCAGACTGCCTCTTTCAAGTCCTGTTGAATCCAACAATGAAATCTAAAAATTATTCAATTTTAATCTACTTTAAGTATTTATCCTCGTTTTATATAACCTTTGTCGGTATAAGAGCCCTCTTTTTTTAAAATAAGTGGTTTCATATATCTTTTCATATATTTAACATAGCCTTTATTTAAATAAAATTTAATCCACTTCTTTAATTACTTTTGATTTTACTAGAAAATGTAATGAGAAGATTATAATTAAAAATCCGCACAATAACATTATATTTGAAATAGATATATTCATTACAAGCGCAAGTGAGACCATACCATAAGAAAATGGAACAAAACCATTAGAAAAGGCATTTACAATACTCATAACTCTCCCAATTTTGTCTTGATCACTTTTTTCTTGGATTACTGAGATTAGATTAACATTTATAATAGATGAAAAAACACCCATTATTATCAGTAAGAGTATTCCTTGCCAGGTAAGTTCAATTTGTCCTAAAATAGATAATAGAATTCCTAAAGTTGTTATTAAGACTAAGATGGTCTTACCTCGTTTCTTTTTTAGGTTTAAAATACCAACTAAAATGGCCCCTGCAAACATTCCGCCTTGATAAGAACTTTGAAGAAAACTTAAGTCAATTGCATTTCCACTTAATACGTTATTAACTAATAATGGAATACCTATAAGTAGAGGCCCGAAAAAGAAAAAATTTATTATAATCAGAATCGTCAGCATATTCTTTAGAAATTTCATCTCCCATACATATGAAAAGCCTTCCTGTTGTTGATTTTTTGTTGAAAGAGAATTGATATTTTTCCCACTTTTTTCATCTTTAATGAAAAGAGAAAGTGTAAAGGTGAAAAGTAAAAGAACTGCAACTATTGAAAGTAAAAGATCAAATGAACCGATTGTAAGAATCCACCCACCTATCATAGGACCAGCAAATAAAGATATTTGATTAGAAGTTTGTATAAAGGAATTTGCTCTAATAAGTTCATCTTTAGTAACTAAGGATGTTAGCAGGGAGGTGTTAGCAGGTGAAAAGAAGGCATCAACCGTTCCAAATATAAATGCAAAAGATATAAGAACTAGAA
>NZ_JBALMO010000263.1:0-1018 GCF_036963345.1 Bacillus sp. JJ722 | reverse complement strand
AATAAAAACCTTATAAAACTTGAGAAGAACATTATTTTTGATCTTCTAAACCGATCGGCCAAAACTCCACCGATAAACATAAATATAACTCTGGGGATCATGGTCACCATCATAACTATACCCAAAATGTTTTCCTGCTGGAGAACAGTTATTATATACCATTGTTCTGTAAATAAATATGTAGAAAGCGCTAAAAAAGATGCCGAACTAGTTAACCATAAAAATATAAAAGCGCGATTTTTAAATAAACTAATTTTTTGCTTTTTTTCTAAAGATAGTACTTTTTCTGTTTCCATATTTATCGCCCCTTTAGGTTGAAATTATTCAAAAAAAGGGTATCATTCCCTATTTTTGAATAATTTTTCTTCAATTTCAAATGCTGTAGTCATTAAGTAATAATTATGTTTTTCTTGCTCAGTTTGATCGGATTTTAGATCGTTGATTAGCTCTCTGTATTTTTTAGTGAATTCTAAAAATTTCTCCTTACTTATGAATAATTCAGTTTGCATTGAGAGACTATTCCATTCTTCTACTCTTGACGAATTCAATTCAAATGATTTTTCTGGAGCTGTTAAGACCCTAGTTTTTGCTCGATTTAAAACCTCTAAATAAGACTGTCTGGTTGATTCACTAGTTTCAATGAAATTAAGAAGATGATCGGCTGGAATAAAACCTTTTGCTACAGCTTGATAGTATTTTAATATATTTCCTTTTTTTTCAACTTTGTTTACAAGTTGAATGATGCCATATTTTTCGAGCTCACGTAGGTGATATAAAATTTTTGCTCTCGATAAGTTTAGTGCTTCTGCTAACATATGACCTGTATGAGGTTGTTCTACCAAATACATTAACATTTTAGTGCGTAAGGGATCACTTATTACTCTTAATTGTTCGTATGAATCAATAATAAGAATTGGTTTCTGCTTCACGTTAAATCTCCTTAACCAGTTAATTTTTATTAACTAACTTTACACTATTAGTACAATGCTGTAAAGCATTGTTTTATAAGCTAATAGAT
>NZ_JBALMO010000262.1:0-2631 GCF_036963345.1 Bacillus sp. JJ722 | reverse complement strand
CAATATTATTTACAAATTCTTCATTGATGTTTCTTTTACTTCCATGATGGGATAATTTTATTAAATCCATATAAATTTTATCAACTGTCTGACCGTATATTTCACGTAAATTTTTTATTATAATAGATGGATGAGCATCAGCTAACATAAGAACTCTTTTATCTTTATATTCTAAAATAAACGCTATACTACTCCCATTTACAAGTGCTTTATCTTCTTCATATGGTTTAATTAATAATTCATCAATACTACAATTATAATCAGATTCTTTATTCGAACTAATATTTACGCCATTTACTACTTCCTTAGGAAAAGCTTTATCCCACTCAGAATATAGCTTTTTTAAATTTTCCTCTTCTGGTGAAATCACTTTTAATTTTGCATCACCTAAACTTTTTGAATACCCTGCTGTAATAACTTTATCTATTTTTATGTCTAAATCTTCTAAACGCTTAGAAAAAGTAATACCTTGTTTAAAGCTGATATTTGCATCATCTTTATTCATCACTTGTAATAAATCATCATTAGCATTCTCATTAAAATATGTGTCACCTATAATTTCTTTCGAATTAAACCAAACTTCTTTGATGATTTCTTTATTAATCCAATTCTCTTCAAATAATTTAATTAACCCATATATATGATCATTATCAATATGAGTTAATATCATTAAATCTATAACTTGCCCCTTATTTTTAATATCTTGAATTTCTTTTTTTAATTTATTTACTACAAGTCTTTTGCGACCGCCATCAATTATTATATTCTTTATATCATTTCCTTCACCCAAACTAATTATAAAACAATCTCCATCATATGCTGGCAAAGCTTTTAAAGTTAACATTCATATCCCACCCTATTATAAATTTTTCTGAATTCTATATACCCGCTAACTAAACTTTTGTTTAACATGCTTTGTACGTATATACTTAAATAATTTTTAAAATATTTGTGTTCCAAGTTCCTGAATAAAAAACTAGGGATTTTAATAATAATTTGTTAAAAGTAAATACCATTACTTATACTGCATGGTATTTCATTAATATCATTGATAGGTATTTATTGTTTATTATTGAAACCGCTATAAGGTAAAAACATACTTTAGTGTTTTATTAGTAAGCATCGCTATAACAGCTACCATCCGGCAATTGCGAAAAACTTCTCCCTTATGGTAAATAAACAAAGATTAATGACACAGAATATTGTGGGTATTCCTGTTCAATTATTGCACCATCTTGATAAGCTTCTTTGATTGCATCCCAGACAATTTTTTCAGCATTGCACCTTTCTTTGCGAAAATAGAACTATTTATTTAAGTGAAGTGGTCGAGTATTTGATTGGGCATTTTGACTCTTTACATTATAGCAATAAAATAGTAGGTTGGTGATATTAACAATCCTTCATCCAATTAATAGTTGAACTTTTAAACTTTTTTATTAATACGCAAAAAAAGCTTCTTAAAAACGTAAGAAGCTTTAATGTCTATAAGATAATTTTAATAACTAGACAAAAAAAATTATACTAAATTTTTCTACATACTCAATTAACTATGAATTGTTTGTACAATTGACACATTTGAGTATTGGCAGAAGTATTTATTGGAAATTTAAATTAAATCTAGAAAATTCAAAAATCAGTAAAACTTGCAAACTATGTTTCTTGCTGACTTTTAAAATCCTTGTTCTGTCCTTCTCATTCATCGTTATTAAGCGTAATCTCAAACAAGATATATTCAGCTTGGTTTTTCATTTCAGTAGTTGTGCTAATTTGATCTAGATAATCTATTTTTAATTTTGTTAGAGATTTGTTCCTTTTACGTTCAGTAAGTCTGTTTTTTTGTTTAGCAATATTACTCTTCAAACATTTTTCTACATCTTTTATTGTAACTAATTCATTTTTTAACTCTTCATATACATCTTGTCTAATATCTCTAATCAGTGTTTCAAGTTTTTTTACGTGGTTACAATTGTATCTCTTTGTAATTTCAAACAAATCTAGAAAATTACTGATTTTTTTTCATCTTGAGATGAAATACACTTGTTAAAATGGACTTCTATTTTATTATTAACTAATTTAAACTTAAAAAAATTTGATATATCATTATAAAAGGGATGAGCTATTGGGACCTTTAACACCTTATCCATATCTAAGTCAAAGGCATTTGCTATCCCATCTATTAATTCTAAAATATCAGCTAACTCTTCTTCGTTAGGTGTAGCTTTAAACTCTTCTAATTCTTCTATTAATTTATGAAACAACAAGTGTTTAACCTCTTCTTCAGTAGCAACAAAAGTAAACGGTACGTTGTTATTCTGCTTAATAATTTGTGGTATGTTATCCCTTACTAATTTGTATTAAATATTTTTTCAGTCATTTTATCCCCCTATCCCTTAAATGAAATCCAAAACTTTTTAACGTAATCTTTTTCAATTGCAATTTGTAGTTGATCATAATCCTTCGTTTTACTTTTCATACGTAGTAGCAACTGCTTATTTCGCTCTTCTAAACGTGTCACATCTTCTTCAGAGGGCAGTCGGTTTGACTTCTCTGAGTTTTCCCCTTTATGGCAGAATACTAAATTCCATAAGTCATCCGAAAACATGTAAGACCACGGAATAACATGATCAACAG
>NZ_JBALMO010000261.1:0-2701 GCF_036963345.1 Bacillus sp. JJ722 | reverse complement strand
GATATGGATTATAAGGATGAATCATTTTCAACGGTTTCTGGTGATGTTCAATCAAATGAACTACATGTTTCCCATAGCGGTAATTCAGAAGTAGACGTTAACGTAGTGGTTCATGTAGACTTAACTCCACTTGCATTTGCTATGTTGTATTCATTATTAGCTAATCGTTTATTAACCGAGGAAGGATTCATCTTAGCACTTGAAAGATTAGAACGTTATATAAAAAAACAAGAGACAAAATCAACCCCAAAAAACTAACGTCAAGTTAGTTTTTTTATTTGATGCGAATGTTATGTGTACAAGATATCGCTTTCAATTAATTATATACCTTGAGACGAAAGTTATGAAAGAAAACTAAATTGGAGGTAAGAATTTGCGCTTTCTCTCATTTTCTAGAAAGCACCTTCGACAGTTTGAGAATCTTGTTCCAAGGAGCGGAGATTCGCCTCCGACTTCCTTCAATTTACGCATCATCATGAATACACTTATCTTACGCTAATCCGCACTATAGTTTTCTAGGTTCGAGATTTACACCCTAAATACAGGCACACACTAAAAAAACTGACCTATTGGTCAGTTTTTTGGTTTTAAGTTTAAAAGGCGGTGTTTTAAATCCTCTTCCATACTTGTTAGTTCTATTTGAGCTTGTTGACGTTTTATTCGTCCTTCCGCTTGTATACGCATCGTTTCTTCTAACGCAGTAATTAAATTATCTTGTGTTTTCTTCAACGTTTCGATATCCACTAATCCTCTCTCATTAGCTTTAGCTGTTTCGATCGTATTCACTTTCAACATCTCTGAGTTTTTCAACAATAAATCATTCGTTGTTTTCGCTACTTGATTTTGAGCATTGACAGCACTTTGTTGACGAAGAAGTGCTAAAGCAATAGCAACTTGATTCTTCCATAACGGAATAGCTGTCATAATTGATGATTGGATTTTCTCTGCTAATGTTTGGTTTGTATTTTGAATCAAGCGAATTTGTGGTGCCGTTTGAATCGTAATTTGTCTACTTAATTGTAAATCATGCATTCTTTTCTCTAATCGATCTGCGAATTGCATCATATCGTTTACTTCTTGAACAGCCATTTGATCGCCAGTAGCTTCTGCTTTTCGACGTAATTCGGGAATGACTTTTTCATTTAACTCTGCCATTTTTAATTCAGCCGCTGCAATATAAATATTCAACGCATGAAAGTAGTCTTTATTCTTTTCATACAATTGTTCTAACATTCCAATATCCGTTAGAAGACCGTTTTTTGAATGAGTTAATTGAACAGCTATACGGTCAATTTGTACACTTGTTTTTTGATATTTAGATAATGTTTCTTGAATAGATGTTTGAATTTTTCCGAATAAACGTGAAATCATGCCACGTTTCTCACCTAGTTCATCTGGTTTTACACTTTCTAAACGCTTCATTAAATCGCCTAGAATATCACCAATTTCACCGATGTCTTTCTTCTGAACTTGATCAAGCATCGCATGTGAAAAGCTTGTTAGCTTCGTTTGAGCTTGTGATCCATACATCATCATTGCTTTAAAATCAGTTGGATCTATTTGCTCTGCAAGCTGAACTGCACGCTCACGATTTTCTTGTGGAAGAACATCCACTAATCTTTTTGGTTGTGGTGTTGAATCGTAGCTAGTCTCAGCTACTGGATTAACGCTACTATCATCACCGAATGGATTTGCTAAAAGATCATCTAGTACGTCGCTTTTTTGAAGCGGATTATTTTCTGACATGTATGTTCCTCCTTAAGACTTTACGTTCGGGTCTTTATTTTTCTCGATAGATTGCTTAGCGACATCGATTTCTAATCGTAGTGTATCTACATCGCTAGCAAGTAAATTAGATAAATCTTGATTAATTGTGTCAGCCATAGAAGAAATAGTAACCCTCGTTTCACGAAGAGAGTCTTGAATTTCACCAGTCTTTACTTGTTGCTTCGTAAGAAATGCATATTTCTCTGTTAACTCCACCATTGAATCTAAATGAGAGTAATAAAATTGTTCTGCTTCATAAAAGCGTTTCGGGTCACTTTCAACAATGGATTGGATTTTCTTAGCCACTTTAATAACATCATAATTTTGCTTAATTGTTATAACACTTCCAACAGAAAACATGACTCTTTGCAAACGGGAAATCTTCACTTTTCCCTCTCTTAAGTGCTCTTGGATATACTTATATTCTCGACGGGATAACCCACTATTTTTCAACAGTCTGCTTGCAAACATCCACTTCATTCCAAAGAATGTAACGAAGAATGCAACGATTCCTGAAACAATTGAAATTGAAAATGAAGCATCTATAACGAGCCAGCTAATTAAGCTTGCAATAGCAAAAGCAGCCGCTCCTGTTCCTAATCGAAAAATAAACAAGAACATTGATAATATTGATTTCATTATTCATCGACTCCTAATTGAAGTTCCTTTAAACAGTATTACGTAAAAAAACTAGTAAAGTTTCAACTATTTTAGTCTGAATTATATAACTGTCTGTTACATAGAACTTTGTCCTTATATTATAACAATTGCTTACTATTTCATATATAAGACGGTAGACGTACAAGCACATAGGTCTACCCATTGGTTTTTTACCTTAAACAAATAAAAGCGCAAGCGCTTATTTCATTTTACACCATTACATTTATTATAATCTTTATACACATACTATTTGTACTGCTTTTTCTAATTATTT
>NZ_JBALMO010000260.1:0-6238 GCF_036963345.1 Bacillus sp. JJ722 | reverse complement strand
AAGGGGCTGTCCGAAAAGTGATTTTCAATCACTTTTCGAACGCCCTTTTACGCTTTGTTAGCCCTCCGAAGTAGTTTACGTGAAATATATAAACTCGGCTGTTATGTTAGAATACCTATATTTGGCGCTTTCGGTCTAGATGATACCCATTTATCTTCTTAAAAATCTAAAGAATTACTTTCCCATCAATCAAACAAAGGTAGTAAATAGGACTTATTGGATAACCCCTTAATCTTGAAAAAATAATTTAGTTAAGTGTTGAATTTGGTATAATTACTAATATGTGCGATGGTTGAAGCGGATTTAGAATTTATTTCTTTTTTTACTTATCCTTCAAATAAAGTCACCGATATAATACATATGAAACAGGGAAATTCCTTCATTGAAATGAATAATCTTTTTTACTATGGAATTGGTTTTGATAACAATCTTATTAAAGCCTATCAAATTTAAATTGATATAGGAGCTTAAAATGCGTTTAGTATCCACAGAGTTTTTGAAGCCAGAAACAGTGCTTGGTAAGACTATTTATAATACGCAACAACAGATTTTATTAAATGAAGGCGTTGTGCTTACAGAACGAATGATTACACGGTTAAGGGAATTAGGAATTACGTACGTATATATTAAAGATGCCAGAACGGATCATATTCAACCATCTAATACTTTATCTGAAAAGGTAAGAAAAGATTCACTTACTGCAATTGAATCTGCTTTAACAGATATTCATAAAAAAGAATCTATTGTTGGAAGTTCTATTGTGTTAGAAAAAAACTCAAAAAATTTTATTGAGTTAATTCGCAATATTCTGGATGAAATAAAAGATCATTCAGAATTACTTTCGATTCTTTCTGATGTGCATGTTTATGACGAATATATCTTTATTCATTCCTTCAATGTAACGTTGTATTCATTAGCTATAGGGATTAGGTTAGAACTTAGCCAAAAAGACCTTGAAACACTTGGAATCGGAGCTATTTTGCATGATGTAGGAAAAATGCACGTTCCTTATGATGTAGTAATGAAGCCTGGAAGGTTAACACAAAGTGAATATAATGAGATAAAAAAACATGCAGAGTATGGCTTCCAGATTTTGAAAAGAGTTGGAACAATTCCGTTGTTAGTTGCTCATTGCGCATTTCAACATCATGAACGTATGGATGGTTCAGGTTATCCTAGAGGGTTGACAGATAAAAATATTCACTTATTTGGAAAGATTATTGCTGTTGCCGACGTGTTTGATGCTGTTACTTCTAATCGTGTGTATAGACAAGCTATGTTGCCTCATGAGGGGCTTGAAATACTTTATGCAGGAACAGGCACATTGTTTGATCCAGTGATTGTAGAAACGTTTAGAAAAGCAGTTGCAATATATCCATTAGGTTTAAATGTGACTTTGAATAATAATAAAGAAGGTGTTGTTTCCAAGCAGAATGATGGAATGAGTGAACGTCCAGTTATAACAATTTTGAAGGAAAATGGAAAAGATATCGATGAATCTTATGAGTTAGATTTAAAGCAACATTTAGACATTGTGATTATTGGTTGCGATACATCTAACTAATGATTATTTTAGAATAAAAATTTTTTTGCTAATTCGATATTTTTATTGCAGAATGTTATATTAATGGTATAGTATTAAAATACAATTTGATAAATAACTATCACCGCATGGGGTAGAGGACGCAAAGTTCATCAGTAAGCTGTTGTGAGGATGACAACGATGAGCGCAGAAGAAAGGGAACTTTGCCGAAGTAACAGTTAGTGTCAAATAACTGTTACTGGGGTTGTCTTGAATAAAGCCAACACTGTCATTGTAAATGCTTAGCTTATTTACAATGGGGAGCTACAGAGCGATGGACGATAACATACATTACAAAGGGTAATGATAGGTTGTTCTCTATCACTATCCTTTTTTTATTTTGTCTTAAAAATGAAAAAGCTCTGATCTTTACCTCCGGATTTAACAGAAGGAGAGATTAGCATGGAAAACACAGTATTTTCTTTATTACCACCTTTAGTAGCAATTGTTATGGTTTTATTAACCAAAAGAGTATTGCTGTCTTTAGGAATTGGAAGTTTAACAGCGGCGTTACTACTTGCAGAATTTAATATAATGGATACGTTATCTATTATAGTTAAAGCGTTTATTGAATTATTTTATAAAGATGGAGCACTTAATACAGGGAATATTTACATTCTTCTATTCTTACTTCTTTTAGGATGTGTTACTGCATTTGTAACGATTTCTGGTGGAAGTAGAGCCTTTGGTGAATGGGCATTAAAAAGTGTTAAAACAAGGGCTGGTGCACAACTTACAGCGGCTATACTAGGTATCATCATTTTTATAGATGACTATTTTAATAGCTTAGCGGTTGGGCAAATATCAAGACCTTTAACAGACCGTAATCGCGTTTCTCGAGCTAAGTTAGCATATATTATTGATTCAACGGCAGCGCCAATTTGTGTTGTTTCTCCAGTGTCGAGTTGGGGAGCATATATCATTGCAATCTTAGCACCAATTCTAGCTGCAAATTCTTTAGACATAAGTGGATTCTCAGCATTTATTCAAATGATACCGATGAACTTCTATGTATGGACAGCATTATTATTGGTTATTATAACTTCTTGGAAAAATATTAATTTTGGTCCAATGAGGGCTCATGAAGAAAGAGCAATGAAAACAGGAGTAGTATCTAACCCAGATAAAATTGCTCCTGGTGAATTAAAGAGTGACTTACCTATGAGTAATAAAGGATCAGTAGCGGATTTATTACTACCGATAGTAGCTCTTGTTATCGGAACGGTCTCAGCTATGTTATGGACAGGTAGTCAAGCTGTTGAAGGGAAAGCAACAATTCTACAAATGTTTGAAAATACAGATGTTCCTACATCATTATTTTATGGAGGATTGTTTGGATTCGGAGTAACGTTAGTTTTATTCCTTCGTCAAGTATATTCAAAAAAAGCAGTGAAAAGTTCGCTGCTAATAACAGGGGTATATGAAGGAATCAAATCAATGCTACCAGCTGTTTATATTCTAATCTTTGCTTGGGTAATTGTTGATTTAGTAGGCTCGCTTGAAACAGGAAGTTATTTAGCAAGCTTCGTTGAGAAAGCAAATATTAGCGTTGAATTGATTCCATTTATTTTGTTTTTGATAGCTGGTGTTATGGCGTTAGCAACAGGAACATCATGGGGATCTTTCGGTATCTTATTACCATTAGCAGGTGATATTGTTGCAACGATGGATTCTAGTATGCTTCTACCGTCACTAGCTGCCGTGCTAGCAGGAGCAGTATTTGGAGATCATTGTTCACCGATTTCAGATACAACCATTTTGTCATCAACAGGAGCAGGATGTGATCATATGGACCATGTAATGACGCAGCTACCATATGCACTAACAGCTGCTGGTGTATCTGCTATAGGATTTTTAATACTTGGAATAACAGGTAATACGTTTATTTCACTACTAGTAGTTATGGTTATAATAATTGGAATTCTGTTTTTCTTTGCTAAGAAAAATAAGGAAACAACTGTAGCGTAAATATTGAATAATAAGCGGGCTGTCAGCATTGGCAGCCCGCTTTTGTTCATCGTTTATTTCTTTCGTTGCGCTCCCACACACTTAAATGATAATACGGATCGAAGCTCCATTCCGTAAATCCGTTGTCTTTATACATCCCAAAATGTAAATGAGGAGGAAACTTACCGCTTGTACCTGGAGGCCCATAGCCAGTGCTACCTACGCTTCCGATTACCATACCTGGTTCAACAATAGTGCCAATTTTAATTCCTTTCGTAAATCCGTTTAAATGAGCGAAATAATGATACGTATTATTTAAATCTCTAATACCAATTCGCCATCCGCCATAGCGATTCCATCCTTTTATTTCAACTACTCCATAGCTTGTGGCACGAACAGGTACACCGTAATTAGCGAAGATATCTGTACCTTCATGACTTCTTCTACCGCCCCATCCTCTTGCAACGCCCCAAGTACTTCTGTAGCTGTAATCGGCAGTAATAGGTAAAGGGAAAGCTTTTTTATTTAAATTAATGCGACCATATTTCCTAAATATTTTTGCATTACCCATTACAATTCCAACCGCTTTATCTCGTTTGTAATAATTCCATAGTGCAATACGAAAATTATCATCATCTGTACCATAATTCAGAAGATAGGATGCAATGGAAACTAATATATCATTATCAGAGTTGGAATCTGCTTTACCATCTCCATTGCCATCTGCTCCAATTCCTTCAAAGAATGTAATACTCGTCGGGTTAGTGTCATATGGATTGGGATTTAATAATCCACTCCATTTCTCTGGCGGAATGATAATACCAATTGGACCATCAGAATCGGGTAGGTCTCTTCTTGCATTCCGTAAGCTATGCTCATATTGATCAATGGCAGCGATATAATACCAAGGGATTTGATAATGCCTTCCAATGGTTTTAAAAAGTTTCATTCGTTCAACATCTGAGTTATTAGATGTCTTTGCTTCAACATTTGGATGAAGAATGAAGAATGCAGACAAAAACATAATTAAAGCTATAAAAGAACGCACTCAAGTTTTGCTCCTTTCTTTATTGTATAATGTAAGAAGAACATCTTAATGTCATATGTAAATCAACCGAGAATCATTGTTTTTTATCCATAAATGTAGTGTGTGAAGTAATTCAAGAAATACTATTATCAATAATTGGAAATGGAAATGCGAGATGCTTGTATTGGTTATTTTTTTTATGTTACATTGACTAGAAGTGAGCTATTTGATGCACAAGAATGGAGCTGAATGAGTTTGAGCAACAAAAAAAATGAATATCTACGCAAACCTGAATGGTTAAAGATTAAACTTCATACTAATGAGAACTACACCGGGTTAAAGAAAATGATGCGCGAGAAACAACTTCATACAGTATGTGAAGAAGCTAAATGTCCAAACATACATGAGTGCTGGGCAGTACGTAGAACGGCAACTTTTATGATTCTAGGGGCAGTATGTACACGAGCTTGCCGTTTCTGTGCTGTTAAGACAGGATTACCAACTGAGCTAGATTTGGCAGAACCAGAACGAGTTGCGGATTCAGTTGCACAAATGAATTTAAAGCATGTTGTTATCACAGCTGTAGCACGAGATGATTTAAAAGATGGTGGTGCAGCAGTTTTTGCAGAAACAGTTCGTGCTATTCGTAGAAAAAGTCCATTTACTTCAATCGAAGTACTGCCATCAGACATGGGTGGAGTATTCGAAAACTTAAAAATGTTGATGGATGCTAAACCAGATATTTTAAATCATAATATAGAAACAGTGAGAAGACTTTCTGATCGTGTAAGAGCTAGAGCGAAATATGACCGATCTCTAGAATTCCTAAAAAGATCAAAAGAGCTTCAACCAGATATTCCTACAAAATCTAGCTTAATGATTGGATTAGGGGAAACGTTCGATGATATCGTTGAAACGATGGACGATTTAAGAACAAATGATGTTGATATTATGACGATTGGTCAATATTTACAACCATCTAAGAAGCATTTACCTGTTCTTAAATATTATTCGCCAGAAGAATTTGCTCAGTTAAAAGAGATTGCGATGCAAAAGGGCTTTAGTCATTGTGAATCTGGTCCACTTGTACGCTCATCTTATCATGCTGACGAGCAAGTAAATGCCGCAGCGAAGAAAAAACAAGAAATGAATGAGCAAAAGGTTGCAAACAATTAAGCAATCGATACATTGTTACTAATAATAAGAATGGAGCATTTGTTGGGCTAATAGATGATGGCTCTACATATGTCTCCTTCTTTTTTTCCTTTTAGAATTAATCTTACATAAGGTATAATGAAGCAAGGAATGGAGTTCGAGGTGAAAAGGAATGGTAACAATTAATAATCTTCAGTATGAAGTGGTTGAAGACTTCAGAAACGGCTTTAATGAAGAAGCTTTCAAAGCACGTTACAGTGATATTCTCAATAAATATGACTTTGTTGTAGGTGATTGGGGATATGGCCAATTAAGATTGCGAGGTTTTTTTGAGGATCAAAATCAAAAAGCGTCCTTTGATACGAAAATAAGTACGTTATCAGAATATTTGTATGAATTTTGCAATTTTGGATGTCCGTACTTTGTTGTGAAAAAAATTAAAAATAACTCAAAAAAGGAGTAGGATATCCTACTCCTTTTTTGAGTGGTAAGAATGTATATAATTTTGTGCGGTGTCTAGCTCCAGC
>NZ_JBALMO010000259.1:0-5032 GCF_036963345.1 Bacillus sp. JJ722 | reverse complement strand
CCATTAGAAACCGATACGTTTCTTTACTTAGGAATCCCCCACTTCAACGAAAGTGATTTTCTTTCGTAAGTGGTGGGTAGTTCAATCCTTCCCTCTTTTGTTTTGTAAGAGGTGTTTAAAGAGTAAACATAGGAGACCTATAACCATCTAATTAACTTCCAAATAGGGGCTGTTCGAAAAGTGATTTTCAATCACTTTTCGAACGCCTTTTTACGCTTTGTTATCCCTTCGAAATAGGTTGCGTGAAATATATAAACTCGGCTGTTATGTTAGAATACCTATATTTGGCGCTTTCGGTCTAGATGAAACCCATGTATCTTCTTAAAAATCCAAAGAATTACTTTCCCATCGGAACAAACAAAGATAGCAAATAGGACTTATTGGACAACCTCTAACCTCACTATTTAGCTGCTACTGAAACATCTTTGCTTTCTTTTAATTCTCCAAATTTTGCTCGTTTAATAAACTCCCCCGCACCCACTTTTCCAACAAATTGATGATCACGAATGACAAATTCTCCCCGAGATAATACAGAAACTGGTTCACCCGTAACTTGCATTCCTTCAAACGGATTATAATCAACTGCCATATGATGACTCTTAGCAGATAGAACTCTTTCTTTATTTGGATCAAAAATAACAATGTCCGCATCTCCACCTACAGCAATTGTTCCTTTCTTCGGATATAAACCGAATAATTTAGCTGCTTGAGTAGAAGTTAAATCAACAAACTGATTCAGCGAAATTCTTCCTTTCGCTACACCTTCTGAATATAAGATACTAACTCGGTCTTCAATTAATGGACCTCCGTTTGGTATTTTTGAAAAATCGTCTTTTCCTAAATCTTTTTGCCCAACAAAATCAAACGAGCATTGATCGGAACCTAATGTTTGCAACTGACCTGTTTTTAAAGCATTCCACAATACATCTTGATTCCATTTCTCCCTTAATGGTGGTGACCAAACATACTTAGCTCCTTCAAAATTAGGTTTTTCTAAATAAGATTGATCAAGCACTAAATATTGCGGACAAGTTTCACCCCAAATGTTAATACCGTTATTCCTTGCTTCAGCGATTTTTCTTGCTGCTTCTGCACAACTAACATGAACAACATACAGTTGGGATTCAGCAAGCCCTGTTAACGTAGCTGCTCTTCCCGTTGCTTCTCCCTCGACTTCTGGCGGTCTCGTTCGCGCATGATATATTGGATCTGTATTACCTTCTTTAAGCGCTTTCTTTACTAAATAATCAATAACATCGCCATTCTCCGCATGTACCATAACTAGTGCTTTTAAGTCTTTCGCAGCTACAAGTGTACGAAATAGAGTCTCATCATCAGCCTGAAATTGATTTTTATATGCCATAAAGACCTTAAATGACGTAATTCCTTCCTTCTCAACCATTTCAGGAAGCTCATTTAATACTTGTTCATTCATTTCTACAATTTGTAGATGGAAACCATAATCAATGACCGCTTTTTCATTCGACTTCTTATGCCATTCTGCTAGCGCCGTTCTTAAACTCTCACCTTTCTTCGTTAAGCAAAAATCAACAATGGTTGTTGTTCCACCAAATGCAGCAGCCTTCGTACCTGTCTCAAAATCATCTTTCGTAACAGTGCCTCCAAATGGCATATCTAAATGAGTATGGGGATCAATCCCCCCTGGAAAAAGATACTTTCCTGTAGCATCAATTACTTCCGCATCTGCATCAGACAGATTATTACCAATCTGACTTATAACCCCATTTTCGATACATAAATCTGCACAAAACGTATCAGTAGCCGTCACAATTGTCCCGTTTTTGATAATTTTCTTCATACTCATCCACCTCTTCCATAAGATTGAACTGTTAATTATTTAATTCTAATTCACAGGTGACAGCACCTAACGCAGATTGACGCTCGTTCCAAGTCATTGGAGGAAGCTGATTTGCAACCTCGACCATATCAATTGCTCCGTCAACCGGGCAAACAATAGAACATAGATTACATCCTACACAATCCTCTTCCCTTACTTTCAGAATCGGGTTACCACTAGCATCCGTAAGCATGTCAATGCATTGATGAGAAGTATCTTCACAAGCGATATGACATTTATTACAGTTAATACAAACATCATTATTTATTTTTGCTACTATATTATAATTGAGATTTAAATCGCCCCAATCCGAATACTTTGTCACAGACTTACCAATTAAATCATGGACAGATGCAAGCCCTTTTTCATCCAAATAATGATTCAAACCTTCAATCATATCCTCCACAATTCTAAATCCATGATGCATAGCCGCAGTACACACTTGCACACCCGTCGCTCCCATGAGCATAAACTCTACTGCGTGTTGCCAATTACCTATTCCACCTATCCCTGAGATTGGCACATTGATTGTTGGGTTCCTTGCACAATCCCCAACCATATGAAGGGCAATAGGCTTAACAGCTGGGCCACAATACCCACCATGTGCACCTTTACCACCAACATGTGGAATGGTATCCCATGTATCAATGTCAACACCTGCTAAACTATTAATCGTATTAATCATACTAATAGCATCTGCTCCACCATTAACTGCTGCTTCTGCTGTAACCGTGATATCCGTAATATTGGGAGTTAACTTGACAATAACAGGTGTCTTAGCTGCTTCTTTCACCCAATATGTTTGCTTCTCCACTAATGACGGTACTTGACCAGATGCAGATCCCATTCCCCTTTCAGCCATCCCATGCGGACACCCAAAATTCAATTCGAGTCCATCTACGCCCACATCTTCTACGCGTTTAACTATTTCATGCCATTTTTCCTGCTTTGGTTCCACCATCAGTGATGCAATAATTGCATGATTCGGAAATCGCTTCTTCGTTTCGTAAATTTCCTTTAAATTTACTTCTAAAGGTCGATCTGTAATCAATTCAATATTGTTAAATCCAGCCACCTTTTGTCCATTAAAGCTAACAGCCGCAAACCTTGAAGAAACATTGAGAATGGGATCGCCTAGTGTCTTCCAAACAGCACCTCCCCAGCCAGCTTCAAATGCTCGTTGGACTTGGTAACCCGAATTGGTTGGAGGTGCAGAAGCTAACCAAAAAGGGTTGGGTGATTTAATTCCAGCCAAATTAATACGTAAATCCGCCATTTTATTACCTCCTTAATGCAATGATTAATCCATTTCCAATCGTGTACAAGTAGCTAATTTGTGAATTGCATATGCACTCTCTTTCCCTTGCTGAGCAGCTGAAACGACCATTGCTTCTCCTTGCCCTTTTCCAAAAATCGCATCACCACAGGCAAAAATCTTTGCATTGGACGTTTGATACGTTTCCTGATTAATCTTGATTACACCGCCATCATGATTCAACTGGAACTGTTCAATTAGCTCTATATATCTCGATTGACCAATCGCTTTAATTACTGCATCAACTTCCATAATGAATTCTGAACCTTGAATTGGAACTGGACGCTTTCTTCCGTCCTCACCAGCTGAACCTAATTCCATTTTCATGCATTCAATGACGGTCACCTTTCCTTGTTCATTCCCAATAATCCGTAAAGGAGCCGTTAACCAGCGAAACTCTACTCCATCCTGCTTTGCAAAATCATACTCAAATGCATAAGCGGTCATTTCTTCCTTCGTACGTCGATACAGTATTTTCACATTCTCTGCACCTAGACGAACTGAACAAGTAGCTGCATCGATCGCTGTATTACCCGCTCCGATTACCAGTACTTTTTTTCCTACGAATTGATCAGTAATAGGCTTTGTCTTCGTTTCCTTTACAAAATCGATTGCATCGTAAACGCCATCTAGTTTTTCACCATCAATACCGATATTAGGAACTTCAGACATACCAATTGCTAGAAGAATGTAATCATAGTTTTTCCTTAAATCATCTACAGAGTAATCATGACCAATTCTTGTGTTGTATCGAATGTTCACACCTAGCTTTTCTACTTGATTTACTTCCCAAAAAGACACAGCTTGAGGGAGCCTAAAGGATACAATGCCATATGTATTTAATCCTCCAGCTTTCTCTTCAGCTTCGAAAATAGTAACTTGATAACCTAATAAACTTAATTCTCTAGCTGCCGATAGTCCTGCTGGTCCACCTCCAACAATCGCTACTGTAATTCCATTATTGCTTCCTGGTTGAAACATGTTTTGTTCATTTTGAATTGCCCAATCCGTAGCATAACGTTGAAGATTCCCAATCTTGATAGGCTTAGTTGAATGATTGAGTACGCATGCTCCTTCGCATAATTCTTCAGTTGGACAAACACGCGCACAGCTTGCACCAACTGGATTGGCTAACATAATTGTCTTTGCTGAGCCTTTTACATTTCCCGAGGCTATTTTCTTAATAAAGGATGGAATATCAATACTTGTAGGACATGCATTTATACAAGGAGCATCGAAACAATAAAGGCAGCGATTCGCCTCTTCTAGAGCTTCTTGCTTCGTTAAGCCTGCTTGAACTTCTCGAAAGTTCCTCATTAAACTTTCTACTAAACTCGACTGATTACACCCGCTCATTACTACAGACCCCCTTACAAAAATAGAAAAAATAATGATTGTAAGCACTGTACAAACTATTAAATCATGTTGAAAGAAATGTATTTTCAAAGCTGGGAAGAAAATATAAAAAAGCAGAGGACTAATTCAGGCAATATGTGAAGTGAAATTTATATACAATAAAGTAAAACTTTAATCGGGTTCTTACTGGCACTTAATGTCCCACTTAGACTTCTTCGTTTTTACTTTCGTTTTGAAGTGGGAGTCCTAGCGCCAGTTTGAACGGGATAAATTATGGATGAAACATCATGGTTAAAAATATGAAGGAAAGGTAAGTCAAAAAACAAGGAGATAGAAGTTGGAATAATAAAGGTAATCTAATAGTTTTAGATAGAAGAAATAAATTCTTTAGAATGAAACACCCCCAAATTAACAAATATAATAAATCTATTATAAAAGCCTTGTTACGTTAATATCATTAGACAATCTGTAATAAATATTTGGCAAAACTGTGACAATTATTA
>NZ_JBALMO010000258.1:0-8702 GCF_036963345.1 Bacillus sp. JJ722 | reverse complement strand
AAGTCTCATACGGCGTTGAACGGGTACTCTACGCTTTTGTTTTATTTGTTACTTTTTGAACAATTAAGCCGATAATAATGCCTGTTATGGCTGGAATAATCCAGCCAACTCCAAATTCATATAAAGGCATAATTTGAAGTAGACCCGTTAACTTGTTCGCTAATAATGTATTGTTTAGTGTATCTATAATACTGTAAATAGTTGTAAAAGTAATACCTAGTACATACACGATTTTACTACTGCTAATTAGGTCATCTATGAATACCAATAGTATCAGTACTACGGCGATAGGGTAGATCATTCCAAGGACAGGAACAGAGAATGAAAGAATAGCGTTTAAACCCATGTTTGCAATGATGCCACTCAAAATGGTAATGACAACAGCCCATTGCTTATAGCTTAGACGAGGCATCAAGTTAGTAAAGTATTGGCTACATGAGATTACGAGTCCGATGGATACGCATAAGCAGGCAATTGTGAAAAGAACGCCTAGAAGAATGATACCGCCATTACCAAATAATTGTTCCATTACTTGTGTTAGCACAGATGCACCATTATCAGTTTCACCGAATGTAGCGCCACTAGAAGCACCTAAGAAGCCAAGAATACTATAAATGATAGCTAGAAGGGCGCCAGCACCAATTCCCGCAACCATCATGGAGAAGGAAATACTGCGTTTGTTAGTAATGCCTTGTGTGCGAATCGTATTGGCAATAACTATACCGAATGCGAGTGATGCTAGTAAGTCCATTGTTAAATAGCCATCTAAAAAGCCTTTGAAGAAGGCACCTTCGCTGTATGCTTCTATAGGTGAAGTAGTCCCTCCTAAAGGGGTAATGATACTCTTTATTAAAATGATGAGAATAAGAATTAATAGTGTAGGTGTTAGTAATTTGCCAAAGCGATCAACGATTTTACTTGGCGAAAGACTTAGCCATAAAACAATACAGAAGAAGACGATTGAATAAATAATAAGTGCTATACCTAGCACGCCTTCATCACTTGACATAAATGGTTTGATACCCATTTCAAATGCAACCGTAGCACAGCGTGGAATGGCCATCAAAGGTCCAATTGAAGTGTAAATAATCAATGGGAATAAGATAGAAAATAACGGTGATACTCTACTGCCAATAACATCCAATCCGCCAAGTTTGGCAACCGCAATTACCCCTAGAATAGGTAATCCCACTGCTGAAAGGATGAATCCAGCCATTGAAATCCATGTTTCGGTTCCCGATGCTCTTCCAAGGAAAGCTGGAAAAATTAAATTACCTGCACCGAAAAACATGGAGAAAAGCATAAAACTAATAAAAATTAATTGTTTCTTAGACAGATGTTGCATCATGATAAGTTCCTTTCTGAGTGAGTAGATGTAGATGAGTATAACAATTAAAATATTATATTTCTATATCTTTTGAAAAAACAAAGTAAAGTTAATATTTCCATTATCTGTTTTAAAAAAACAGATGTTTCTGCTTTACTGAAAAATGCTGGATTTCTGAAGCGATATATCATATGCTAGTCGGAGCTATAGAAAAGTTGATATTCAAACGAAAAATGTTGAAAATAGAAAGAACGAATACTATGAAAATACACTATATAAAGTGGTATGAAGGAGAATAACTATGACAAAGGCTTCATTTATACAAGAATTACCTTCCTTCCTACAAGAAGCGTGGAAGAAAGAAGGCTATCAAGCACCTACGAATGTTCAAGAACAAGCTTTTCCTAATATAATGAATGGCCAAGATGTAATTGCTGAATCCCCAACAGGAACAGGGAAAACACTAGCGTATTTACTCCCGCTATTAACGAAACTTGATGAGAAATCTATCCAATTGCAAACCGTAATCTTAGCCTCCTCAAGAGAACTTGTAATGCAAATTCATCAAGAAATCCTTAACTGGACAGCCGGTAGTGACATTCGTTGCGCATCATTTATTGGTGGAGCAAATAGTAAGCGTCAGCTTGAGAAGCTAAAGAAAAAGCCACAAATTGTAGTAGGAACACCTGGAAAGATTCAAGAATTAATTCAACAAAAGAAAATGAAGATGCATGAAGTGAAAACAATCGTTTTAGATGAAGGTGATACACTTCTAGTTCCAGAGCACTTTGAGACGGTTACAGCTATTATTAAGAGCACAATGAAGGATCGTCAGCTTCTACTATTCTCAGCGACAGTGAACAACGATGTTGCTGAGCGCTTGGCAGATTATATGAAAGAACCAGCTTCGATCTCAATTAAGAAGGATGCAACTCTTTCAGGCAATGTGGAGCATATTTATTTCGTATGTGAGAAACGTGAAAAACTATATGTAGTAGAGAAAATTGCTCGTTTACAAGATGTGAAAGCGCTAGTTTTCATGAAGGATATTGGAGATATGGATTTCATCGCAACGAAGATGAAATATAATAAAATGAACGTTGCGGTATTAAGTGCAGATGGTAATAAAAGCGAACGTGAACAAGCCATCAAAGGTTTCCGAAAGGGACTATATCCTATGATGCTATCTACGGATGTGGCTGCTAGAGGATTAGATATTAAGGGGCTGACAACTGTTGTTCACTTTGATTTACCTAGAACTTTAGAGCAATATACACACCGTTCTGGAAGAACTGGCAGAGCAGGTAATAATGGTACAGTCATCAGTATTATCACCGCTTCTGAGGAAAAAGAGTTAAAACAATTAGCGAAGAAGCTTAATGTTCAAGTAAGCAAGAAAGAATTCTATAAAGGTGGTATTGTGGATGAAAGAAAAACAAATCGTCCAACACGCCAACCTTTACCAAAACGCAAAAAGAAATAATGGATGAAAAATTTCATCTTGAAAGAGGCTATCCTTTATGTGGATGGTCTCTTTTGTATGGAGTTTCAAGGATAGATGACTTACATTTTCTGTGCATTTACCATACAATGATATAGGGAATATAATGAAAAGGAGATAAAATATGGGAGATAAATTTAATAATATCGAAACAGCGGTTATACATTTTGGGTATGATTCAAAGAAGCATAATGGAAGTCTTTCTGTACCTATTTATCAAACATCCACATTTATTTTCGACAATGCGGAACAAGGGGAGCAGCGTTTTGCAGGAAATGAAGCTGGTCATATTTATTCGCGTTTAGGTAATCCCACTGTCGATATATTAACTGAGAAGATGGCATTTCTAGAAGGAGGAGAAGCAGCACTTGCTTTCGGATCAGGCATGGCAGCTGTTTCTGCTGTATTGTTTTCTTTAACGAAAGCAGGCGACCATATTGTTTGTTCTAAAGGGCTTTATGGATGTACATTCGGTTTATTAACTTTAATGAAAGATAAATACAATATTACACATTCATTTAGTTGGCTATCGTCAGAAGAGGAATTGGAACAAGTAGTTAAACCTGAAACAACGGTTATTTATATTGAAACACCGATAAATCCAACGATGAAGATGATTGATTTAAGCATGGTATCGAAATTTTCTAAAGAGCGTGGTATTACAGTGGTTGTGGATAACACTTTCTCAACACCTTATTTACAAAAACCATTGGAATTAGGCTGCGATGTTGTTGTACACAGTGCAACGAAGTATATTGGTGGTCATGGTGATGTTGTTGCAGGTATAGCAATTGGTTCAAAAGCGTTTATGGATGAAGTGCGATCAACTACTCAAAAAGATATTGGTGGCGTCATTTCGCCTTTTGATGCATGGCTATTAATTCGTGGTTTGAAGACGTTACCTGTACGCATGGATCGTCATTGCGAAAACGCTGAGAAGATTTTTTCGCAATTGAAGTCTCATCCGAAAGTAAAAGCGGTTTATTATCCAGGAGATACAGAACATACTGACTATACTATTACACAAAAGCAAATGAAGAAGAGCGGTGGGCTTATTTCATTCGAAATAGACGGTAGCAAACAAGATGCACAAGCTTTCTTGAATGCTCTTAAATTAATGAAACTAGCGGTAAGTTTAGGTGACACTGAATCATTGATTCAACATCCTGCTTCAATGACACATTCGGGTATTCCTGAGAAAGAGCGCCTTGAAATGGGCATCACAGATGAGCTTATTCGTTTGTCTGTTGGATTGGAAGCATGGGAAGATATTTGGAGTGATATTGAACAAGCGTTAAATACACTTAATTAATTGTACTTTTCGAAAAATATTGTTTATTCCTGAAGAAAATATTATAATAATACAGAATATATATTGGAATTAAAGGAGGTGTAGAGACGGATGTTACGTTCTGGTGTGTTGCGTGAGCAATTTTTAGATTTTAAATATATTTGCTGCGCAATTTTTCATGGTGAAAATGTTCAAGGGGGAAGTCTGCCCTTTTTTCAGAACAATTTCATAATGAAAACAGAACGCAATTGTCTCTTCACCCCATTACACATACGTACATGAAGAGGGCGTAATAGCCCTTTTTTGTTGGCGTTTTTTAGCTGACGTTTCTTTATGTACAGAAAAAATATGTATGCAAAAGCCATGGGTATAAGCGATGAATGCTATACCTATGGCTTTTTTTGTCTGGAAAAAAATAATAATAATAGGATTTATATAGAAGGAGAGAGTAAATATGAGTATTTGTGCATTTGATTCAGTTAGTAAAATATTTGGAGGTAGCCAGCTATTTAGTGAATTATCTTTTGAAATTCAGGAACGTGATCATGTTGGGTTAGTAGGTGCGAATGGTAGTGGGAAGTCAACGCTTTTAAAGCTCATGTCTAACCTAGAAACACCTGATAAAGGTGCGGTTCATATGAAGAAAGGGACGACTGTAGGCTATTTAGCACAAATTCCACATGTCGATTCAGAATGGACATGTCGAGAAGTATTAGAATCAAGCTTTGCTGAATTAGCGCAAATGGAAGCAAGACTTGCTTATTTAGGAGAGAAAATGGCGAGTGAGCCACAAGAAGAAAAATTAACTAAATATATGAATGAGTATGGTTCTCTACAAGATCGCTTTCTTGAAATGGGAGGATATGAAAAAGATTCAAAAATTGAAAGAGTAGCACATGGGCTTGGTATTCAGTCTCTATTGTCATTGTCATTCAAGCAAGTGAGTGGCGGTGAACAAACGAAAGTAAATTTAGCGTATATTTTATTGCAAAGCCCAAGTTTGTTGCTGTTAGATGAACCGACGAACCATTTGGATATTAGTGCTGTTGAGTGGCTGGAAGATTATTTGAAGAGTTATCAGGGGACGGTTATCATCGTTTCACATGATCGATATTTTTTAGATGCAATTACAACGAAAATTTTTGATTTAGAAGATGGAGAAATCACAATCTATCATCAAAACTATTCAGGCTTTGTGAAGGAAAAAGAAAAGAAGCTATTGTTAGAGTTTCAACAATATCAAGAGCAACAAAAGAAGATTAAAAAAATGAAAGAAGCCATTAAACGCTTAAGAGAATGGGCAAATCGTTCAAATCCTCCGAGTGAAGGTTTGCATAAGCGAGCAACAAATATGCAACGAGCTTTAGATCGCATGGTGAAAGTCAAAAAGCCGGTGTTAGAACGAAAGAAAATCAACTTACAATTTATGGCTGAAGATCGTAGCGGGAAAGAAGTAGTGGTGATGAAAGAAGTAGCAAAAATTTACAATGATGAATTTCTGTTTCATAGTATTAATTTACAGCTTAATTACAATGAACGAGCTTGTATTGTTGGTGATAATGGAACAGGTAAGAGTACGCTTCTGAAGATATTGCTTAGTGAAGTGAAACAAGATGATGGAGAAGTGAAGTTAGGCAGCAATGTGAAGATTGGTTATTTATCACAACATCATCGTTACAATCATCCGAGGATGACGGTGTTAGATGTCTTTCGAGAAGAAGTGGCAGTAACCGAGGGTGAAGCTAGGCATATACTCGCTTCATTCCTATTCTATGGTCATGCTGTATTTAAAAGAGTGGAAAGTCTAAGTGGTGGTGAACGAATGCGACTTCGCCTAGCGCAGCTTATGCATTCAAATATAAACTTTTTAATATTGGATGAGCCAACGAATCATTTAGATATTGATTCGAAAGAAGTTTTGGAGTCAGCTCTCGATGATTTTGAGGGTACAATTCTAGCTGTTTCACATGACCGCTACTTTTTAAATCAACTGTTTCATAAAACCTATTGGTTGAAAGATTATACGATGCAGACATATGGTGGAAATTATGATTGGGCGAAGAGTAAAATGCAGCAATTGAATTAGCTTCTAAAGCATAAGTTAAGACCGAGAACTTTTCTCGGTCTTAATCAATGAAGTCTTATTAATATATTTGTTTAAACTTTTCATAACCATGAATAGTATCAAGTTCTCGAACCGTTACGTTATCAACACGTGCAAAGCGATGTCCTTTACGAATATTGTTAATAAACCCTTCGAGATTATGAGCTTTACCTTCAGCTTCAATCTCTACATCACCGTTCTCTTTGTTGCGAACCCATCCAGTAATATGATGTTCTTCAGCCTTAATGGTCGTAAAGTAGCGAAAGCCGACGCCTTGAACATGCCCTTCTACAATTATGGCAACACGTTTCATATTAGCACCCTTTCTTATTACGGATCAAAGTGTTACTTTCAAATATTGTACACGAAAAGAATGAGACGATGCTGGGATTTCATGAATCCATTTTTACTTGAAATACTTCATACCCATATGAGGTAGGAGTTTCGCTTATAGAAATGTTCTTTACTTTAGAGAAAAAAGGTCCTTTTGAAACACGCTTAATAAACATATCAAGATTATGCGGAGCTCCTTCAGCTTCAATATGTACACCGCCTTCTAGCGTATTGCGGACCCAGCCTTTAATATGAAACTTTTCAGCTACTTTTACAGTAAATTTACGAAAGCCTACTTTTTGTACTCGACCGGTTACATGTATGGTTATTGATTTGCTCACTTTTTACCTCCATTTATAAATAATTGTAACTTTTTAGGTTATTTTAACATATGTAAATATTATATATGTGTAAATTACACTGTTATTTTGAAAATATGGTAGAATGTGGTTTGGGGTATTTCATAAAAAGCAAGGGGCGAAAGTATGAAATTACAAAATAAGGTAGCGATTATTACTGGTGGCGCAAACGGTATTGGTTGGGAAGCGGTTAATGTGTTTCTGAATGCAGGTGCAAAGGTTGCAATCGCAGATTATTCTATTGATGGGACGAAAGAAAAAATCTCAGAGCTAGGAGAGTATGCAAATCATGTTGCCTCATTTCATGTGAATGTAGCAGACCGTGAAAGTGTGGATAAAATGGTTCAAGCTGTAGTTGAACATTTTGGAAAGATTGATATACTCATCAATAATGCAGGTATTACGAAAGATGCGATGTTAACAAAAATGAGCATTGAGGATTTTCAAAGTGTAATTGATGTTAACTTAACTGGTTTATTTCATTGTACACAAGCGGTAGTGCCACATATGATTCAAAATCAAACGGGGAGGATTATTAATACATCCTCAGTTTCGGGTGTGTATGGTAATGTAGGTCAGACAAATTATGCTGCAGCAAAATCCGGCATTGTTGGGATGACAAAAACGTGGGCGAAGGAACTTGGTCGAAAAGGAATTACGGTTAATGCTGTTGTACCTGGTTTTATTGCGACTTCTATGGTCGAAACCGTTCCAGCTAAAGTTATAGAAAGAATAACAAGCACAATTCCTCTACAAAGATTGGGTAAGCCAGCAGATATAGCGAATGCATATCTATATTTAGCTTCAGACGAAGCGAACTATGTAAATGGCTCTATCTTACATGTAGATGGTGGAATTATGATGTGAGTATATAAATAAGGGATGGACTCATCAGTCTATCCCTTATTCTATTATTCGACAAGTAATTGTTGAATTACTGCAGTATTTGAGTATGTTAATTATTTTACAAATGTATGGAACATATCTTCTTCTACATCAGACCATAGAGTTTGGTCGGTCGTATAAAGCTTGCCAATCATTGCGTAGAATTCTTTAATTGCTGATTCAAAAGCTGGATCTTCATGTGCAGGCAGTACTTTTCTTTTATCATCTACCATTGCTTGAACTTTCGCTGCACGAGGTCCCCATTTAGCAAATTCTTCACCATTTTCATCGATGAGGACGATAATTGGAATAGAGCGAGCCGTTCCGTTTGTTAAATATTGGTCCATTAATTCAAGGTTTTCATCACGAATGAAAAACGCTGTTTTAATATTAGCTTCCTTTGCAATGGCCATGAAGACTGGTACATTCATCATGGCATCTCCACACCAATCTGCAGTTAAAATCAGAGCACGTAAGTTGTATTTTTGTAGTGCTTGAGCTTTTTCTACATTTTTTAAAATATATTGATTCGCTATTTTCTCCATGTTATCTCGATTTACCGTCATCCCATTAATGTAAGTTTCCTCTGTTAATCCTTTATTAAACCAATCATTTAGCTTCATCATAATCATCCTCCTTTATAATTATCAGTACGTAGTTTATTTTTTTGTTATGGAAGCCAATCAGCTCTTAGTAGACTCATACCCTAATCAGAGTGCTCCAGTCCATACGGAACTAACCGGGCGCTTCCGCTTTTCTATGTTGTCTAGCTCCAGCGCCCAGCTCCTAGTGGACTTCACCATCCTCCCTACGATAAGTCAACATCGAATCGCTTACCTGCTCTTCGTGTTTCCTTTATCTCAGTCGGAGGGCTCCAGTCCATACGGAACTAACCGGGCGCT